>UQVN01000353.1 GCA_900544525.1 uncultured Eubacteriales bacterium | reverse complement strand
TAAATTGCTACAATAATACCAATAATAATGTTTTTAATTAAATTTAAAACATTGCTAATGGATAATAAAATTCCTGTTGTAATTCCATTTAATAATTTTTGAATATTAGGCATTAAAAAGCTATTGAACCAATCGTTCATATTACTAGTCATATCACTGCTAATAATAAAGTTTTTTAACTCTGGATTATCCTCCGCAATTTGTTGTACCCAGTCAATAAAGTTGCGATAGCTATCGGGCGCCATCTGAATAATACTCGTCAGGCTTTCAAGCACTTGTGGAATTACCATTGCAATCAGCCCAGCAACCACTGCAATCGCCAATACAATCGTCAAAGTAATACTAAACACTTTTCCTAAAAAAAGAGTATGGCTCTTACTCTTTAGCCTTTTCTCCAAAAATGGAACTATCTTTTTCATAAAATAGTTATAAATAGGAATGGTTAAATACGCAATCACAAGTCCATAAATAATCGGCATTAAAATTCCAATAATGGTATGAATAACTTGTTGGATCGCTTCGACTTTTTGGATAATAAAGTAAAGTAAGATCCCAAATCCTATAATGACACACCCTGTAATCCCTGCATAAATATACTTCTTCAACTCCTCTTTATTCAAAACATCGACTCCTTTTTTGTAACATATTACTGTCATATGCTGTTTTATATTCTTTACTATTGTATCATTTTCCAATTAAAGATACAACCTTGGTTTTTTAAAGTTTTCCTTGTATGAATTTTTAACTTATGTTAGAAGAAAACGGCATAGTCCTTATTGAACTATGCCGTTTGTTTTACGCAAAAGTAACCAGTCATGCAAGCGCCATTTATGCTCTTATATGCCGACTACTGGCGAACGTTAGAAGTTGCAAAGCGTACTTCCCATGGTTTAGCCTTCGTATCCGTTTGGATTATTAGACTGCCATCTCCAAGAGTCCTCGCACATTTCATCAATTCCTCGCTCCGCAACCCAGCCTAATTCTTCTCTTGCCTTCGTTGCATCTGCATAGCACTGAGCAACATCACCAGCTCTTCTTGGCTTAATTTCATATTTAATCTCATGTCCACAAGCTTTTTCATAAGCTTTTACGACTTGAAGTACAGAATATCCATTTCCTGTTCCTAAATTATAAACGTGAGTTCCATCATGATCCTCTAATTTTTGAATCGCTTTTACATGGCCAATCGCTAAATCCACTACATGAATATAATCACGCACTCCTGTTCCATCTGGTGTATCATAATCATCTCCGAATACTCCTAAACACTCTAATTTTCCAACTGCCACTTGTGCAACATAAGGAACTAAATTATTTGGGATTCCTTTTGGATCTTCTCCCATAAGCCCTGATTTATGAGCTCCAATTGGATTAAAATATCGAAGAAGAATTACATTCCACTCTGGATCCGCTGTATGTAAATCCAGTAAAATTTGTTCTAGCATGGCTTTTGTACGCCCATATGGATTTGTAACTTCTGCAATTGTACAAAGTGGACATTCTTCTGTAATTGGAACAAATGCTGGATCTCCATATACCGTTGCTGATGAACTAAATACAATATTTTTCACTCCATGATTTCTCATAACATCACAAAGTACTAATGTTCCTGTAATGTTATTATGATAATATTCTAGTGGTTTTACGACAGATTCTCCAACCGCTTTTAACCCTGCAAACTGAATAACAGAATCAATGTTTTGTTCTTCAAAAATCTTTTCAATTGCTTCTCGATCTAATAAATCTGCCTCATAAAATGTTACTTTTTTTCCAGTGATCTGTTCTACTCTTTCTAAAGCTACTTTACTAGAATTATAAAGATTATCAACAACTACAACTTCATACCCCGCATTTAATAATTCTACGCATGTGTGGCTACCAATATATCCTGCACCGCCTGCTACTAAAATCGCCATCTGTTTTCCCTCCTATGTTTCACAAGTTTTTACTTTGTCTTCTATCTTTCTTTTCTACAAAAGAATTTGTCATATGTAAGCATAG
>UQVN01000352.1 GCA_900544525.1 uncultured Eubacteriales bacterium | reverse complement strand
TTAATTCCAAGAATTATAATCACACTAAAAACTCTTTGCACAAATTTCTCATATTATATAAAAAGTCGTCTATCAAGAAAAAATATTTTCTCAATAGACGACTTTCTTTGTCTAAATCAAAAGCACCTTCTATATAAATAGAAAAGAACTCCTTAATAACAAGTTTTAATTGTCGCTCCAGGGAAATAATGTTCTGCCATCTCTTCCCAAGTATAACCCATCTGCGCCATTCTCATAGCCCCTGTTTGACTCATACCAACGCCATGTCCAAAACCGCCACCACGGAAAATAATATTTCCTTTTTTCTGTTCGATATAAAAATATCCACTTGGCAGTAAGCTAGAAACACTCATTACTTTATCGTTTTGACCATAAATTTTTGTTCCGCTCACTGCTAATGCCTTTCGGATAGCATATTCTTTTTGAATCAAAAAAGAACCTTTTGTTCCTGTAATTTTACATACTTTGGCAACTCCACCAACCCCTCGTTTTACAATAGAAATCTTTTTTAATGTTCCTATTTTTTTCATTTCTAAAGGATAATTGGCTTTTAAGCTTTTTATAATAGAAGTTTTTTTCTCGGTAATCGTCCAACGGTACCAAGTGTCCTCTTTCTCAAAAGTATCATAGCTTTCTGGGGAGCGAATAAAACTACGAAAGTCTTTTTCTTTCTTTAAATTCAGTGTAAGTTCTTCTGCCCCTTGAAAGTGTCCTGTTAAATACTCTGGCGCTCGCTCTGTTCCATTAGAAAACCAAACATCCGAAGAATTTGTCGTATACCCACAAGATGTTGAAAAGAAATACGTAGTAGCAATGCTATCTCCATTCATTAAAATTTGACCTTTTGTGTCACGTACTGCTTGATTGGCTCTTCCATCTTCTTTTGTGTTTTTATATACTTGACTAGCAGTACTATCTACAACATCTGCATGATATGCTTCATATGTACTCTTATTTTTTGCCTCCATAGCATAGCTTCTTGCACTCACTGCCTGTAATTTTAACACCTCTTCTCCATAGCTTACTGGCATTTCACTTGGAATTACACCATATAAGTACTCCTCCATCGATAACTCATTTACTATGACTATTTTTCCTTTTTCGGGATAAAGAGTAATTTTGCCTCGATAGGAAGGAGCTTCCCCATTTCTCTCAATGGATAAAACCGTCAATTGTCCATTTTCTTCCACGGACTGAATTTCAGTCACCTCGCTTATATCCTGAAATACAATGGATTCTCCTCCTGATTTTTCTATTACTTCCTCTCCTACTTTCACTTCATAATCCGTATCACTTACAATAGTAACCGATGAATGGTAAAGGGAGCTAAAACCTGTTGTATGTAAAGCAACTCGTATCGAATCACTCGTATCTAAAAAAGTTTCATCATCAATTGGAGGAATCGTTTCTGACTCTGTCTGTCCTTGATTGAGATGACTTCCTCCATCCTCTGAGCGACTTGATATTTTTTTTGTAACAAGATGGCTGGCACCAATAATAAAAATAACGGTAACTGCCAACAATAAAAGTGATTTTTTCATTCTCATAAATGGTCGTCCTTTCCCACAAAAGAGGGCTTGTATTCTTTTCAAAACGTATGTCCATTTTATAAAAATTATTCCTTGCATCGTATATATCCTCTTATTTTCTTATTTTTTATCCAAGATTTCCTATTTTTCTCTTCTACATTCCCTCGTAACATTCAAGGCACTCATTGGAAATACAAATATTATTTCTGCTTAACTCATCTCATTATAGTTTCTTACTTATTATCTTTGCGTAAAAGAAAAACAGCATATTGCTATGCTGTTTCTAATCTCTTATCTTGAATCCGAAGTGCCGTTTTCTGTATTTTGACTCCTAGCAACGCTAGGTGGGTTACCTCACTCTGATTTCTGCCTTCCCGAAATCGGGCATGACATCCATCAAAAAATATTAGTATCCCGTATAAAAAAATGTAGGTTCAAAATAACAGAAGGTGTCGTACACCCCAGAATCTTAACTTTAT
>UQVN01000351.1 GCA_900544525.1 uncultured Eubacteriales bacterium | reverse complement strand
CATTTTTTATAATTTTTTATTAATTATTTTATTATATTTTATATTGAAAAAATTCTCAGATTTTTATCATTTTTACACCATAATAATTGATAACGTAGTTTTGATGATCTTTCAAATGTTTTTACTTGGTTTTATAATAATTCACCAAAACATCTGTTCCATTTTCGACATTATTTTTTCTTCTTTCTACATATATCATTTTGTGGATAATGTGGATAACTTTGTGTATAACTCAAAATCATCTTGTTTACTCATTCTTGTCCTGTGTATGATTTATAATTTTTATCCACATAATCCACACTATACTTTTCACTTTTCCATTTTTCTCCATTTCTTTGTGCATTTTGTACATGTCTTGCCTATATAATTGATATTCAATTTCTATTCTATTCCTATTTTTATCAAAAAATTCCAAAATGAGAATACTGCTTTTATTTTCTCTCATCAAAAAAAGCTATCCTATAAAACGAACTTTTTTCTTCCACATCCGTTTTATAAGATAGCTATTTTTTGACCTATATACTTTTTATATTAACCATACAATATACGATACGAGTTTATAATCCACTTTATTTTTATCCTAGAATACTTCTTGCACAATATGGAGTTCTATAATACATATTAGAAATTTTAATTCCTGATTCTGGAGAACTTGCATGAACAACTTGTCCATTTCCAATATAAAGTGCAACGTGACCAATGCTACTTCCATTCTTATAGAAAATTAAATCTCCAGGCTGTACATTGCTTAAAGAAATAGATCTTCCATTTGTAGCTTGTTCTCTAGAAGTACGGCTAATAGAAATACCGAAGTTTCTATATACAGATTGTGTGAATCCAGAACAATCTGTTCCATTTGTTAAACTTGTTCCTCCATATACATATGGATTTCCTACAAACTGCACTGCAAAATTAACAATATTTTGTCTTGTTGTTGAACCTGCACTGCTATAGCTCTTGTCAGATGAACTTGAACTTCCAGAACTGCTGTTACTACTTGATGAGCTAGAAGAACTTGAGCTACTTGATGTACTAGATGAATTTGATGTACTAGAAGTATTTGATGTACTAGATGAACTTTCAGCTTCTGCTTGCTGTTGCTGTCTTTGTTCTTCTGCTTGTCTTTCTAACTCACGGGCTGCTGCTTCTTCCGCTTTTTTCTCTTCTTCTCTAGAAACAGCATCATCAAATTGGAAGTCAATATCTACATATTCTTTTGATACATAGCCTTTTACATCTTGATCCACTTTAATTGCAACCCAATTTTTCCCTTCTTTAAGAACTTTGTAGTCCTCACCTTCTGGTACTAATGTTAATATTTTTGCTTTTTGTGTCGCCTTTTCACGCACTCTCAATGTTTGTGCTGTAACGGTTGCTACTTTTTTACAAACTTTATTCGCGTAGGTTTCTAACTCTTCTCCTGTTACAAGAAACTCATCTTTTACCCAACCTGTTACTTCTCCAGATTCGATTTTTGTCCATCCATTTTTTTGTTTTAAAATCGTTCCTGCTGCACCTTTATATAACTTTCCAACTACTTTTGCTTCTTCTGTTGGATGTTTACGCACATTTAAATAATTATTAACTTTTGCTAATATGATTCCATCATATTTGGATGTTTCCTTTTTCTCTTCTGCTTCCTCTTTTTTTGCTTTCTCTTGATCTTCCGTATTTGGAATATCTTTTTCATCTACTGTCTTTACTTCTGTCGCTCCTGCTGCTAATGGATCTTGTTGTTCTGTTGTTGTTTCTGAATCCATTGGGCTTTGATCTTCTACAGCATTTACAATATTATCCATGGAAAGGGAAAATCCTGCCACTGCTGTTGTCGAAAAAATGCTCTCAGCATGAGCTTGTACAGTTCCTGCACCTAAACATGCAGTCACTGCCATTAAGGCAAACGATGCCTTTGTTTTTAAAAATCTCATGTTTCTTATAACCTCCTACACGATACTCTTTATTACTTTTTTTATTTTTATTATTATATTACAACATTGTTAAATCTCAA
>UQVN01000350.1 GCA_900544525.1 uncultured Eubacteriales bacterium | reverse complement strand
CTGGTTTCCTGCTCTGTAGTGCCGCCGATGGCAGCTGGTATTCAGTTGTGAAAGTTCGGGCCAGATTGACCCGACAATGAATCAGCTCGATAAATGGAAAATTATATATCCGTTTCTACAAAATGAATATTAGAGTTATCCCAGTATTTTTTATAAACTCTATCTTTTTGTTCGTCAAAATTTAATTGGTACATGGCTTCTATGTCATTTTCAGTAAACTTTCTTAATATTAACCGTTCCGTTTCAAGTGTTGGTGTATTCATTTCTCCTGTAGATTCCGATTTATCGTTGACCTCATTATACCTCATGCAGACAGACAAGTGTAGCTGGATTTTATAAAATATCTTATCCTCCTTTTGGCTATGGACTTCTAACTTATGCTTGCTATAAAAAGGTTCTACTTACTCTCTCTAATTCTACTCTGCAAATATCGCAACAAATCTTCTCTTACAGCATGTCTCATTTTTGCCTTTACTTTTGTAATATCCCGTTCTCTTCCGCTATTATCTTTCTTCTTATCTGGTTTCATCTCCTCGATATCAAAGAGGCCCATATGATAAAAACTGCTTTCTGCGTCACTCTTTTTCACCAACAGATGTTTACGAGGTGCTGTCGCAACCTCCTGCATATAGGAACTATCAATTCCTTTTCCAATTTGAGAATCCCACCAAAAAATTTGATTATCTTCAAAAGTATCCGCATAGTCTGGTTTACCATCAATATAATTTTTAGAGCTATCATTGCTTTCTTCTTTATGATAAGTGACGAAAATAAAGACATCTTCGCCAATTCGTTTCATTCCATACATCGTAGATGACAAGTCTTTTCCACAGTTCATCAATAAACTTACATCTCTTCTAGAATATTTTTCATACAAAATAAATGGAGTACCCACTATTTGTCCCGTGGCAAATTTGTCCTTATATCTCCTTAATCCTACCTCGATAATATCATTGACTTGTTTTTGAAACTCTGTATGCAATAGTTGTCTAGCAAAATTTTCCATTCTCTGCAACTTATTTCCCTCATCGTTTTTAACAATTTCAATTTGGCGGTATTTTTCATACTCTTCTTTTTTACTTACAAACTTTCCTTGTAAAACACTGATTCCATTATATAAAGAATCCATATCAATGACATAACCATATGTTTCTTGAAACTCTTGTTTCATATGATCCACATAAATGACTTCATCGTGTAAAAATCTTTTTAAAATTTCCAGTTCATATGGTCTTATTCCAGAGAGAACGGTTTTTGATAAATACTCCAAAATAATTCGTTCTTTCTCGGAGATTTGATCAATGTATGATTCGCCTTCTACTGATTCTAAAAATGATTGATATGTCTTATATTCTCGAATGATGACAAGAGGATCTACCTCTCCATTTTCATAAAAATCAAGAAGATATGGAACTTTGCCAAGACGATTTTTTAAAGTAATATAACTTTCTTTTATAATCGATTTCATACCTTTCATCCGATCAATAGACTTAAAAATCTTCTCCTTAGCCACCTCATTAAAATGTATCGTGGAAGCACCAGGAATCACATTATTTCCACTAATCACATACTTTCGAATCGTATCTGGGTTATATGTTCTGTCCCCTGACAGTGCAATTGGAATCATAAAGTTATTCTTATAGTTTCCGATAAAATCAAGCACGATCACATACTCTTTTCCCTGCGCTTTACGCAATCCTCTGCCAAGTTGTTGAATAAAAACAATTGGTGATTCTGTTGGTCTAAGCATAATGACCTGATTCACTTCTACAATATCAACACCTTCATTTAGTATTTCTACCGAAAAAATGTAATCAAGTGGCTGCATATTTTCGGTAGCATCCTCTTCATTCATCGCCAAACGTTCAAATGCATTTGTTCTCTCGTCTTCCGATGCGCTTCCATTTAAAGCAATCGTTCGATAGCCTGCTTCGTTAAATTTTGCAGAAAGCTCTTCTGATTCATCAATTCTGCTACAAAAAATAAGACCTTTCACACGATCGCCGCTATATCCATAATACTTCGCCTGCTCTATAATGTGTTTGACTCTTTCATCACTTATTAATAAATTAAA
>UQVN01000349.1 GCA_900544525.1 uncultured Eubacteriales bacterium | reverse complement strand
TCATACAGAATTTTTCAGGAAATAGAAAGTATTTTTTTCTATAATTCATTATTGGAATTTTTGTCTTGAAAACCCTTTCTATTTTTTTATTGTATTTTCACAAAAATAAAACTATCATTAAATGCCTTTTAAACAGATTTATTTAAGAATAAAGAAACTTCTCATTTTTTCTTCACATCTCGTTCATTCTTCTTTTATCTCCAAATAAAATTTCTACATTTTTTCATTAGGAACGATGCTTTTTTATTTAATAATGGCTATCTTTATCATAAGCATTCTCGATAAAACACAAACGCAGAAATAATCTGATAATTTTCTGCATGCCAACTAGTATCACTTTCTTATATTTTTTATCCTATAAGAAAACTAGACTATAATAGGAATGTTTTCATTTTTAATTCCCATCATAGTCTAGTTGTATAAAAGATGATTAATGTCTAAAGTGTCTCATTCCAGTAAAAATCATGGCAATTCCATATTCATTGCATTTATCGATGGAATCCTGATCTCTTACAGAGCCTCCTGGTTGAATAATCGCTTGAATTCCTGCTTTATGGGCAGCCTCTACACAATCATCAAACGGAAAGAATGCATCAGAAGCTAACACGGCACCTTTTGTGGCATCATCGCCAATTAATTCTTTTGCATGTTCAAAACATTGTTTTGCCGCCCAAATCCGATTTACTTGTCCAGGTCCAATTCCGATGGATTGTTTGTTTTTAGCAACTGCAATTCCGTTGGATTTTACAAACTTCACCATCTTCCATGCAAACATTAAGTCTTCCATTTGTTCAGCCGTTGGTTGCACTTTTGTCACAACCTTCATTTCTTCTTCGTCCACTAATTTACTATCAATGGTTTGTACAATTAAACCACCATTTACTTTTTTTAAGTCATACGCCGTTTCTTTTTGTGGAACAGATATATTGTCTAACTGAAGAACCCTTACATTTTTCTTAGACTGTAAAATTTCAAGAGCTTCTTTCGTATAAGAAGGTGCCACAATGACTTCTAAGAAAATCTTTTGCATCTCTGTTGCAAGTTCTTTTGTCACTTCTCGATTCACTGTTACAATACCGCCAAAAATGGATACTTTGTCCGCCTCATATGCCTTTGTCCATGCTTTTATAATCGTATCAGCAGAACCAACACCGCAAGGATTTCCATGCTTACAAGCAACTACCGTTGGTTCTTCGAATTCTTTTAATAATTCCAATGCACCATTGGTATCATTAATATTATTAAAAGATAATTCTTTTCCATTTAATTGAACCGCATCAACTAAAGAGCCAACTTGCTTTCCGACTTCTCGATAAAAAGCTGCTTTTTGATGTGGGTTTTCACCATAACGCATATCTTGTACCTTTTCAAATGTCATGGTTAATGTTTCTGGTAGTTCTTCATCATGACGTTCCTTTTTTAAGTAATCAGCAATCATCGCATCATAGTTGGCTGTATGCATAAATACTTTTTGCATAAGATAAAATTTTGTATCAAGGGAAACTTGTCCATTCTCTTTTAATTCTGAAAGCACTTTTTCATAGTCTCTTGGATCAATAACAACTGCCACATCTTGATAATTTTTTGCAGCAGCACGAAGCATTGTCGGTCCACCGATATCGATGTTTTCCACTGCCTCTTCTCTTGTGACACCGTCTTTCATAATTGTCTGCTTAAATGGATAGAGATTCACAATCACCATATCGATTGGTTTTACACCTAAGCGTTCTATCTGCTTCATATGTTCTTCGTTACTTCTCATAGCAAGCAGTCCTGCATGAACCATTGGATGAAGCGTTTTTACACGCCCATCTAAACATTCAGGAAAACCAGTTAATTCACTAATTTCAATCGCCGTCACTCCTTCTTCTTGCAACTTTTTATAAGTTCCACCAGTTGAAATAATTTCCACCCCTAAAGAAGTGAGTTCTTTTGCTAATTCTACAATTCCTGTTTTGTCAGATACACTGATTAATGCTCTCATAGTTTCCTCCATGTTATTTTATATTTTTTATTTATTTAAAATGCTTGTTGGAAAATCTTTGATCAATATTATTAAGAAAAAATAGAAACCCTTGCGAGG
>UQVN01000348.1 GCA_900544525.1 uncultured Eubacteriales bacterium | reverse complement strand
CGGACAAACGGTTTTCAAGACCGCCTCGTTATGACCACTTCGATACCTCTCCATATTCTTTTTTCTGTCTCAGCGACAGATATTATGATATCATTTTTGTCTTATAGTGTCAATAATTTTTTTCATTTTATTTCAATCTTTTTACTTATTCTATATCTTCTCCATTTTTTTGAATTTTATCCCTAATAAATTCCTATTTTTATATAGTGATGAGAAACCCATTTTTAGAGTTCCTCACCACTTCTAGATAATATGAGTCTCTAAAAGAGAGACATCCATATTTCCCTATGTATTATTCCCCTATCTCATTCTCATAGATAGGAAACATTCTGCAACCATTAAATCTTCTGGTGTAGTAATTTTAATATTTTCATAACTACCCTTCAATAATTTAATCGGATGATTCCCATATTTTTCTACTACCATAGCATCATCTGTAATAGCATTGTCTTTTGCCTTCATCATCTCTTCATAAGCCTTGGTAACCAAATCAACGGTAAAAGACTGTGGTGTCTGCATTAACCATAGGGTACTTCTATCTGGTGTCTCTTTTGCAAACTCTTCCTTATCGATCACTTTAATCGTATCTTTTACAGGCATACCGACAACACAGGCCCTATATTTTTTGACTCCTTCTATAGAATCCTTTATGATTGCTTGTGTTAACAAAGGTCTTGCTCCATCATGAATTAGTACATAATCTCCTGCTTCTATGGCCTTTAATCCATAATAAACAGATTCATATCGTTCTTTTCCACCTTCTACAATGGCAACTACTTTTTGAAATCCATATTTCTCTATAATCTCTTTTTGACAATAGGAAATCTCACCTTTTCCAACGACTAAAACAATCCCGTTCACATCACTTTCTTCAAATTCTTTCAAAGAATAATAAAGCACAGGATAGCCTTTTAATTCCATATATTGTTTTTGTATCTGGGATTGCATGCGCTTTCCCTGTCCACCTGCTAATACAATCGCCATGATTTTTTCCTGCATGGAACCACCTTCTATCTTTATTTTATCTTTGTTCTACTTTTTCTATCTTTGTCCAATTTTCAAATTAGGAACTGCATTCAAATCCCATCCATGTCTTGTTCCTTTTTGATATTCATAAAATCCAGCCACTCCAATCATAGCAGCATTATCCGTGCAAAAAATTGGAGATGGGTGATAAAATTTTAATCCATTTTTTTCACACGCTTCTTTCATAGCCTCTCTTAAAGAAGAATTTGATGCAACTCCACCTGCAACAGCCAGCTTAGTAACACCTAATTCTTTTGCAGCGAAAATAGCATGATTTACTAATACATCAATGACTGCCTGCTGGAATGACGCCGCAACATCTGCTTTATTTACTTCAATTCCTTTCATTTCACATTGATTTAAGTAATTTAAAACAGCTGACTTTAATCCACTAAAGCTAAAGTCATTTGGAGCGCCTTCAATGACAGCTCTTGGGAATTTAATCGCATTTTTATTTCCCTCTTTTGATAATTTATCAATTTTTGGCCCTCCTGGATAACCTAGCCCAATGGCTCTTGCTACTTTATCAAAAGCTTCTCCCGCTGCATCATCTCTTGTTCTTCCGATAATCTCATATTCACCATAATCTTTTACATGAACAAGATGAGAATGTCCCCCTGATACAACAAGACATAAAAATGGAGGTTCTAAATCTAAATTTTCAATATAATTAGCTGAGATATGACCTTCAATATGATGTACTCCTACCAATGGTTTTTGTTTTGCAAATGCTATGGATTTTGCAAATGCAACTCCGACTAATAATGCTCCTACAAGCCCTGGTCCATAAGTAACAGCAATAGCATCTATATCATCTAATGTCGTACCTGCTTCTTCTAACGCTTCTTCCACCACTTGATTGATCTTTTCAATATGCTTTCTAGAAGCAATTTCAGGAACAACTCCACCATATAATTTATGCAACTCAATTTGTGAAGATATAATATTAGATAGCACTTCTCTACCATTTCGAACAACGGCTGCGGCTGTTTCATCACAAGATGATTCAATCGCTAATATTTTAACTTCTTCCTTTTGCACAATACATTCCTCCTTTTTCTCACTTTTTATTTTCTATTTTTCTCTTATTA
>UQVN01000347.1 GCA_900544525.1 uncultured Eubacteriales bacterium | reverse complement strand
AATAGTAATATATAGGAGTAAAAAGAAAAGGAGAAATTTTATGGGATTAGTATCAGCAACAGAAATGTTAAATAAAGCAAAAGAAGGACATTATGCAGTTGGTCAATTTAACATCAACAACTTAGAATGGACAAAATCTATTCTTTTAACTGCAGAAGAATTAAAAGCTCCAGTAATCTTAGGAGTATCTGAAGGTGCTGCTAAATATATGACTGGATTCAAAACTGTATCAGCAATGGTATCAGCAATGGTAGATTCTTTAGGAATTACTGTACCAGTAGCTTTACATTTAGATCATGGTAGCTATGAAGGAGCTAAAGCTGCTTTAGAAGCTGGTTTCTCTTCAATCATGTTCGATGGTTCTCATTATGGAATTGAAGAAAATATTGAAAAAACAAAAGAAATCGTTGAATTATGTCACTCAAAAGGTGTATCTGTAGAAGCAGAAGTTGGATCAATTGGTGGAGAAGAAGACGGTGTCGTTGGTAAAGGTGAAGTAGCTGATCCAAAAGAATGTAAAATGATCGCTGACTTAGGAGTTGACTTCTTAGCAGCAGGTATTGGAAACATTCATGGTAAATATCCAGAAAATTGGGAAGGTTTAGATTTTGATGCATTAGATGCAATTCAAAAAGAAACTGGTAAATTACCATTAGTATTACATGGTGGAACTGGAATTCCAGAGGATATGATTAAAAAAGCAATTACTTTAGGTGTTTCTAAAATCAATGTAAATACTGAATGTCAATTATATTTCCAAGAAGCAACAAGAAAATACATTGAAGCTGGAAAAGATTTAGAAGGTAAAGGATTTGACCCTCGTAAATTATTGGCACCAGGTGCTGCAGCTATCCAAGAATGTGTTAAAGAAAAAATGGAAATCTTTGGTTGCATTGGTAAAGCTTAATTATAACTATAGTTAATGGGGATTTCACATATGTGAAATCCTTTTTTGTCTGCAATAAAACCCCCAGCTAGGCTGGGGGTCTCAAAAAGCTTTAGCGGAGTGATAATGAAAAACCTCACGTGATATAATATAAATGCGGCTACCAACTGCAAAAATAAGATATCACGGAGGAAATGACAAATGAATAAACAGTATTCAGATGACTTACATAGTTTATCACACACAAAATGGAGTTGCAAATATCATATTGTATTTGCACCAAAATATAGAAGAAGAGCATTTTATGAAGCAAAAAGGGTAGAGGTAGGAGCAATACTAAGACAATTATGTGAATGGAAAGGCGTAAATATAATAGAAGCGGAAGTATGCATAGATCATGTACATATGTTAGTAGAAATACCGCCCAAATATAGTGTTTCAGGGTTTATGGGGTTTTTAAAGGGAAAGAGCAGTCAAATGATATATGAAAGATGGGCAAATGCAAGATATAAGTACAGACATAGAGAGTTCTGGTGTCGAGGATATTATGTAGATACAGTAGGAAAGAATACGAAAAGAATAAAAAATTATATAGCGAATCAATTAAAAGAAGATCAGGAAAGAGAACAGCTGACACTGGATTTGGAATACCCGTTTAAAAAAGGAAAAGGGAAAAACTAAATAAATACAGAGTGCACGCGGTAGCCGTAGGCATAAGGAATGTCTTGAGACATGCGCTCTGAGAGCAGGGCTATGCCCGCAAATGTAAAACCACCGGCTAAGCCGGTGGATATTTATTCGTCTAAAATAAATCTTCATATATTTTTGAAATGACTTTAGAAAGATTTTGAAAAGTTGGTTCTTTTTTGATTTCTTCTAATGTTGTGTTATTTGAGATTAAAAATGATAAGTAAAACCATAATTTAAAGGCGTTAGGATTATTTTTTTGTATTGAAACAAGAAAAACAATATCTACATATTCATCATCCCATAAAATGGGTTTTGGTAATATAGCAACAGAAATAAAAGATGTTTCACTTGAAAAAATTTCAGGATGTGGTATTGCTAAATAATTACCAAAATAAGTGGAAGTAACATTTTCGTGATTCATAATTGAATGATATAGTTTTTCATCTGCTAAGCCTTGCTTATAAGCCATTTCATAAAGACATTTTATAACGGCGTTTTTAGATGGAGCATCTCCATAATAGAACAAATCTTCACTAAAACAATCTAAAATATCTTTTGGGCCATTGAACCCCTCTAGAAGTAATTCAATTTTCTTGATATCAGTGTCATTTAAAAAATAAGAAATTTTT
>UQVN01000346.1 GCA_900544525.1 uncultured Eubacteriales bacterium | reverse complement strand
TAAAATTACACTTTTTTTTAGCCACTTCCTTTCTGCTATTTCTTCATATCATAATGAGAAATATACTTTGCAAGTTTTTCGTATTTCCTTAAAAACATATAATAAAACACAGACTTTTACTATAATTGCTACCATTATTTAAATTTTATTTGTTTAATTAGAAATTTTTAGCAATTATACAGATCTATTATATCATATTTTTTAAAATTTTCATGTAAAGATCCAATAAAGATAATTCATTTTTTTCATAGACAACAAAAGTAACATTTAACCTCTATAATTATATATTTTATTGGTCTATAGTACAAAAAACACCCTAAAAAAAGATGTTGTGTTTTTCTATCACTTCATATCAATCTTTTTAAAGGGTGCTAACTTCATTTAAATATTTTTTGTAATAAATCTAACCTTTTTATAACAGTTCTTGTACATCAACATCCTGTCCATCTCTCCAGATGCGTTCAATATCATAGAAAAGACGGCTTTCTTCATCGAAAATATGAATAATAATATCACCATAATCTAGTAAAATCCAATTGGCTGTCTGATATCCTTCCACTTGTTTTGGATGATGGCCTGCTTTTGCAAGTTCATCCTCCACATTTTCTACAATAGCCTGCACTTGATTTTTATTCGCTCCACTTGCAATAATAAAGTAATCCGCAACTACACTTACATTTGCAATATCAATTACTTTTATATCTTTTCCTAATTTATCATCAATTGCTTTCACAGCAATGGATGCCATATCTCTTGCTTGACTCATCTCATTCTCCTTTTCTTATCTGTCTGGTTTTCGAATTTTTTTATAGTATTCATATGTTTTTACAGTTATTTCATCAATTTCAGAATCCGTACTTGCTAAAAAAATAAGCGTATTTTCTAAAATTTCTAATAGACATTCATCAAGATCTTGGAACGCCATCATACGGAGCAGAGCCAATTTAGGAGCTTTATTACGGTTTGGTTCAATATAATCTGCAATATAAATGATTTTCTCTAATGTAGTCATTTCAGGTTTCCCCGTTGTGTGACTTGCAATTGCATCTAATACTGCTTGATCTTCCACTCCATATTTGTTCTTAGCATAATAAGCACCTAATTTTGCATGGAGAAGTTCTGGATTTTTGCGCTCAGAATCAGAAATTGGAATTTTCAGTTCCTCACACTTTTGGATTTTTTTCTCTCTTGACAAATATTTTGCACAATCATGTAAAAGCCCTGCAAGAGCTGCTTGTTCTAGATTGACGCCATAGCGCATAGCAAGTGCCGTTGCCGTATATTCCACACCCAATGTATGTTCCATACGTTTTTCATGTAATTTTCCGCTTAATATTTCTCGAATTTTAACACGATCCATATGCTCACCTTATCTTTCCTTTTGTATTTCTAAACGATGAGAAACGCGCTTTGCGAGCTTTTCACGTAAATGTCTTAAACAACTGTTTTTCATTCTTTTTCTTGGTATAATTGATGATTTTCAATGTATTCCCTTACTGCCTCTGGAATTAAATAACGAATGGAACGATGTTCCTTCACTCGACTTCGAATGTCATGGGAAGAAATCTCCATATTTGGACTTTGTAATAAGCGAATATCTCCTATTCCAAATTGTTCTAGCAAATAATGAATTTGACTATTTAAAGCACTAGAAGCAATATTATCTCTAGAGGCGGCTAAAATAACTGCCCTTTTTAATATTTCTGCTGGCTCTTTCCATTGGGCAAATTGGTACAGCGAATCCGCTCCCATAATAAAGTAAAACTCTGTCTTTGGATATCTTCGATTTAATTCTTTAAGAGTATCTACTGTATAGGTGTTTCCTTCCCGTTCAAATTCGATAAAAGAAAGTTCAAAATGAGGATTATTATCAATCGCACATTTTATCATGTCAATTCTCATTTCATCGGAAACCATTCC
Organism: uncultured Eubacteriales bacterium; assembly: GCA_900544525.1. Lineage (GTDB taxonomy): Bacteria > Bacillota > Clostridia > Lachnospirales > Lachnospiraceae > Scybalomonas. Next base: position 304 of record UQVN01000346.1, on the reverse strand, counting down.
GCTTGTCCTCTTATGATAAGGATTCTTTGCAGGCATAATCAATACCTTATCTAATTCAAATTGTTCATAAGCAGTTTCTGCGAGCAATAAATGTCCTGTATGAATTGGATTAAACGTACCACCCATCAATCCAACTTTTTCTTTTTTTTCTTCCATATTTTAAACTTCCTTTTTATTCGTTATTTTTTATTTCTTTTTGGCTGGTGGAAGTTCAATCTTTTTTTTCTTTTTATTTTCTTTATAAAGAACAAATTTCTTTCCAATTACTTGAACAACCTCAGCATGTGTTCGTTCTGCTACCACT
>UQVN01000345.1 GCA_900544525.1 uncultured Eubacteriales bacterium | reverse complement strand
TGCCCTATAATTATTTGATAAATATATAATACTCTCAAATAATACAAGATATTTTTTTGATATTTCACAATTCTTATGTTATTATTAAGATAAAATAGTTATTCTACTTTTTCACTTATCAGGTAAAATGGGATAAGGTGGTGATTCTATGATGTAACTAAAAAATAAGTTCTTTTCAAAACATTACACATGACGTAAGTAATATTAAAAATGAGGAAATCATGATGAACAAAAAAATAATTTCGTTGTTATTAGTTTTCAGTATCGTTTTTTCTACATCTATTCCTGCATTTGCAGGAAGTGTAACAATTTCCCCCCAAAATGATATGTCTTACACACAAGGAGCACAAAATAAAAGTATTTCCTATATCGGAGAAAATAAATTAGTTGTACGGGAAGAAGGAGACACTGTATATGCTGAACAGTATGACTTGAAAGGCAATTTAATTGTATCTTGCAAAGGCAATAGAAAAAATAATGAAATCACAATGGTCAGTAAAAAATCCGATATATTTAGTAACACAGTTAAGTATATCATTACTGATGAGGAAAGCAATAAACTTAACGAGGTGTATTACGATGGTGGTTCTTATTATGCCCCCTATGATGATAGTCATACTCTTGCACTTATGCAGTACATAGTTCCCAATTTGTATGGATTGGATTATGAATGGAATGGCTGACAATGATAATCTATTTGTTGTTTTTTGTATTTTCCATAATTTATTTTGCAAGAGTAGTATATAAAAATTATCAAAAGGGACTCCCTTTTGAATATGGTCAAAATAGGACAATTACTATTATCATTACATTGTGCATAACAACAGGGCAGTTTTTGATTTCATCTATTGAAAAACGAATAATAATATTTTTAATATTCTTGTCATTACGTCTATTGTTATATACAATTATGGGCTTTCATAATCAAGTGAACCATTCAGGAGACCTATTTCTTTTCTTTCAAAAAGAAATCCGTAGAGAGAAAATATGTATAGGTATAGGCATAGGATTGCTTTTAATTGCATTGTTCCTTGTCCATTTAACGGATTAGTTCCTAAATGTAATTTTGAACACTATAGATTAACTTTCCGATGTTTATTTAAAATGTACTCCATGTCCAATGTTCTAGTGGCATCTCGGGACTTGAGTTATGTGTGGATAAGAAATTTCAAAATAACTGCATAGAAAAAGATCACCTATTCAAATAGCTGATCTTTTTCTTATGTCAACTAAAAGCACATATTAGAAGAGCAAATATGAATTTCAATATGTTATCTTTGATGACGGTTACTTTTAAATTCTTTGCTTCAATCAATGTCTCCTGCTTGCACTTCGGACAGTAAAGAGGATAGTTTTTCAAAACGGTATCTCGTCTAATTCTGTCACGGGTTTTGTTGCCACAAATAGGACAACGTATCCATTCTGTTTCATAAGTACCACTCACATTTCATCTCACTTCCAAATCCCAAATACTTAATTGCCTATTGTCGTTCTTTTCTTCAAAGAAATACAAATAATTAAATATTTGCTGGTTATCATGCACAATTCCATTTTCTTCACATTTCTGATGAAAAAGCTGCATTAAATCTCTGTTATTAGTACTTTCTATCATATACTGATTTCCGTATGTACGGATGTATTTTTCTTTTAGGCCTGGAAACAATCGGTCTAACTGCTCATAGAAATATTCTCGGTTTCCTTCTCGGAGTGTCAGTCCCATCCCAAAGCAAATAACGCCATAAACCTTTGCTTCAATACACATATCCAAAATACCAGAAACATTATCTTCTGTATCGTTAATAAACGGTAAAATTGGTGTCAGCCATACAACTGTTGGTATTCCTACATCTCGCAACTTTTTCAAGACTTCAAAGCGTTCTTTTGTCGTACTTACATTTGGTTCAATCTTTTTGCATAAATCTTCATTGTAAGTAGTCAAAGTCATTTGTACAACGCATTTTGTCTTTTCATTTATTTTCTGTAAAAGGTCTATATCTCTCAAAATGCGGCTTGATTTTGTAATGACTGTAAATCCAAACCCATGCTCATATATTAAGTGCAGAGCCTTTCTGACATTTCCTATCTCCAGTTCCAACGGAATATACGGGTCAGTCATAGAGCCTGTGCCTATCATACATTTTTTACGCTTATGAGTAAGAGCATACGCCAAAAGGTCAATCCCATTTTCTTTGACTTCAATATCTTCAAAAGCGTGTTCCATGTGATAGCATTTGCTTCTGGAGTCACAATAAATGCACCCGTGAGA
>UQVN01000344.1 GCA_900544525.1 uncultured Eubacteriales bacterium | reverse complement strand
AGAAAAGAACACTTTGTATTTTTATAAAGTTTTTAAAAACTCTAAATATTCTTTTACTTTTTTCTCATATCCATTTTCTGTTGGTTCATAAAAGGTCGTTCCCACTAATGTATCAGGAATATACTGTTGCTTTACATAATGGTAAGGATAATCATGGGCATATTGATATCCTTCTCCATGTCCTAATTTAGCAGCCCCTTTATAATGACAATCTCTTAAATGATTTGGAACTCCACTCACTCTTTGATGTTTTACTGTAGAAAGCGCATGATTAATTGCTAAATAAGAGGCATTACTCTTTGGTGCTCCTGCAATATAAGTTACTGCCTGTGCCAATGGAATTCTAGCTTCTGGCATTCCTACTCGTTCCGCAGCTTCTGTGCAGGCAACTGCCACTTGAATTGCCTGTGGATCGGCGTTCCCAACATCTTCTGATGCACAGATAATAATCCTTCTACCAATAAAAGAAATATCCTCTCCTGCATCTAACATTTTTGCTAAATAATAGATAGCAGCATCTGGATCACTCCCTCTCATGCTCTTAATAAATGCGGAAATCGTATCATAGTGATTGTCTCCATTTTTATCGTATTTAAATGCTCTCTTTTGAATACACTCTTCCGCCACAGATAGAGTAAGATGAATTTTTCCATCTTCTTCTCGGTTCGTTGTCAAAATGCCTAACTCCACTGCATTAATCGCCAAACGCCCATCTCCTTCTGCCATATCTGCTAAAAAATCCAACGCCTCTTCTGTAATAATAGCATCATAATCTCCCATGCCTTTCTCTTTATTATAAACAGCTCTTGTAATTAATTCTTTTAAATCTTCATGAGAAAGCGGTTTTAATTCAAAAATATTAGAACGCGAAATCAAAGCCCCATTCACTTCAAAATATGGGTTTTCTGTTGTAGCACCGATCAAAACCACAGTTCCATCTTCTACAAATGGAAGTAAATAATCTTGTTGCGCTTTATTAAAACGATGGATTTCATCAACAAATAAAATTGTCTTTTTTCCATACATTCCTTGATTATTTTTTGCTTGTTCAATGGCTTGTTCCATTTCTTTTTTTCCAGAAGTGGTTGCGTTCATTTGAGTAAAAATACTGCTTGTACTATTTGCAATTACTTTAGCAAGTGTTGTCTTTCCTGTTCCTGGAGGCCCATAAAAAATGATAGAGCTAATTTTATCCGCCTTAATGGCTCGATAAAGTAACTTATCCTTCCCTATAATATGCTTTTGTCCAACTACTTCTTCTAATGTACTTGGGCGCATCCTCTGGGCTAAGGGAGATTCTTTTTCCATATTTTGTTCTCTCATATAATCAAATAAATCCATATTTATTCTCACTCTTTCTTTTCTTTAACTTCTATTAATTATCCCATTATTAAAATTTTATTATTACATACGCTTTTATTTTTTCTAAATTCTCTACTTCATTCGTTGCTTTCCTGTAAATGAAATATTTTAAGATTGATTGATCTTTTTTATAATAGCATATCCATCCTCAATGTCCACTCGAGAGTATGTTCCTTGTTCCATCGTAAAATTCCAAATGGCCTCTTCTCCCATGCCCAATAATATCGAAAAGAGACATCGAAGCACCGCCATATGACTGACAATCAATACTTTTTTTTTCTGATTTTCCTTTGCGACTTCCAAATACATTTTTCTTTGTCTTGGTTTGTGATACAGCAATGTTTCAAGAGGCTGTAAACCACAAATTCCTATCTCTTGTTCACAAAAGTGATAAATACGACTGTAGAAATCATAAAAGTTCTCTCCTCCATGAGGAGCAGAACGAAAATCTTCATTCCATTTCTTTAATTTCTCGGGGAATTGTTCTTTTAATTGTTTATAAGTATAACCTTCAAATATACCTAAATCTTGCTCCGATAAACGAATTGTCTGAAATTCTTCTATGTCTTTTTTATGATTTTCATTTACAATCAATTGTTTCGTCTGTATTGCTCGTTCTAATGGACTTGTATAGATCCTATCAAACGAAATATTTTTTAATAATGCTCCAACTCTTGTTCCTTGTTCCTCTCCCGTTCTATTTAAAGGAATATCTGTTTTTCCATAATAACGATACTCTTTATTCCACTCAGTCTCCCCATGTCTTACAAAATAAATCTGCAAAGCTCCCCTTCCACCTTTCTTATTTCACTCAAAATAAACCTCAATTCTATTCTATCATAAGCATACCTAATGAGGCTATTCCATGGCCAAATACTTAATGTTTGGCTTATCGTTTTCATTATAGCATAATAAAGTGCATATTAAA
>UQVN01000343.1 GCA_900544525.1 uncultured Eubacteriales bacterium | reverse complement strand
CATTATATGCTGTAGCTGTTCCAATATTATTAATATTTAATATTGTCAAAGGTAGAAAAATAAATAATGATATATATATTAGAATATTTATATAACTTAATTTTTTCATCTTTTACCTCATTTCCATTTATGTAAACAATAATTTTTACTACAGATTGCATCAAAAGCCATATTCTTATCACAAATCTCCTCTTTATATTCCTCAAGTTTTTCAGATTGTCCTTGTAATTCTGGAGATACAAAGCATATCTTATATCCTAATGCTTTCATTTCTTGATATTGTTCATTTGATAATGGAAATTTTGAAAAACAATCTACCCAGAGCCACTCTACTTTTCCAGCCATATTACGAATCGTATCCATTCCTTCAAATTCCGAAAAACGAAGTGCTACTTTTTCTTCTCCCATATCTGATAATAATTTTATCATTGGAAATGAACTATCTAAGAAAAAATAATCTGTAATATTATATTTTTTTAAAAGTTCTAATGCCTTTAACTCTACACGTTCACTTTTTATATTCAGAATCATAGTTCCATGATGATATTGCTTTAAATATTCTTCAAAATCATCTCCAATAAGAAATGGATCGTGTTGTAAATAAATGCGTCCATCAATATTATCTCGTAAATCAATTTCTACTCCATACTCAACTGGAAGCTCTTTTAATTCTTTTATAGTGTTAACTCTATGACAAATATACTTCATTACCGAATCCCTCTCTTCTTTAAACTCCTACTAAATTCCAATGTTCTCTTAATAAATTTCCATTTCGATTTTAATCCGGTATTCCAACTGGATGTTCCATGGATTCTTTCTGGAAATTGTACTTGAAAACGGCATATTTTCAAGCCTTGTTTTTTAGCCATATAAGAAGCATATAAATCTAATGAGAAATCATATGGTGGTTCTTTCCATGTATCATAAAAACTTTTTGGAAAAATATTTGGCTGTGCATTAATATCCACTAATTTTGTTCTCATATATATGGTTTCAAATACACTCATACCAAAAGTAAAAAAGCTATCAAGAAATGGTCTTCCCTTTCTAGTTCCTTTCATAAAAAGAGGAAGTTTTTCTTGATTTTTTTGTAAGTAATCATAAACTTTGATTACATCTTTTGGATCGGTTTGCATATCAGCATGAGTCCACCCAATATAATCAGCAGTGCATGAGTTTAAACCTTGTAAAATTCCATATCCATATCCTTGATTTACAGGAACAAAAACAGTTCTAGCAAAAGAATACTTTGGCAGTAACTCTTCTAAAACAGCGGCACTTTGATCAGTAGAGCCATTATTCACAAGAACCACTATAATATTTCGTTTACCAATAACCTTCTTAAATTTCTCTAAAATAAGAGGAATATTTTTTTCTTCGTTATAGCATGGAACGACAATTTCAAGTTTCATATTGTTTTATCCTCCTTAGAAAATACAAAAAACTTCTGTCCTAAAAAATTTATAATAGTACTAACACCAGTTGCACACAGGAATGCAAATAAAGAGCTAGAAAATATCCATAGCACAATAGAATTTATAATCATGTTAGCAATAGCCGAACAAATATATAAAATGGTATATTTTCCAATTTCTTTTGCTTGAAATTGCTTACTTTCAAAAGTCCACAATTTATTAATAATAAATCCAACAATTGCTCCTAAGATATAAGAAATTCCTTTTGAAAGAGAAAGAGTAAGACTTGCTATCATAAGCAAATGATAGAAAAAATAATCAGTAAGTACTGCACTCCCTCCCCCTACTAGAAATCGTAATACTTCCTTTCTCTGAATTTTTTTTAAATCCAAAACTCTGTTCTCCTTTCAAATAGATCTCTCCAGTTAGAAATTTCATAGTAGTTATACTCCCTTTTATCTTCTATATTAGAAGCACCTTTACTAGACTGATTAAGCCATATAGGAGTAATTCCTATGGAAAAAGCACCTTGTATATCTTTTATAAAACTATCCCCAATAAAACAACATTGCTCTGGAAGTAATTTACTTTTTTCTAAACATAATTCAAAGATTTTTGGATTTGGCTTTTCAATTCCAGCCTCTTCACTTGTAACCAAAAATGAAATATATTTTCCAATTCCAAGTTTTTCTATTTTTTTATACTGAATATGAGCAGTTAAATCGGTGCAGATACCAATCAAAATATTATGTTTCTTCCAATAATTAAACATATCTATTACACCATCTTTTAATTGCATCGTATCCAAAAATGTATTCCAATAAATATCATATAAAATTGGTGCATGAGGGAAAATTGGTAATTGCAAGTTTTCTAACAATCTTTG
>UQVN01000342.1 GCA_900544525.1 uncultured Eubacteriales bacterium | reverse complement strand
GAGCATTATCATTTCATCATTACTATTATTTAAATATATAGAAGTATATTTCTCTCTACTACCTTTCGTTGTCTGATATTTATAACCTTCTATCATTTTCATTGGCAATGCAATTCCTGGATATTCTTTTAACAACGTTTTATAATCATAGCCTTCTTCCTTTCCTTCCTCTTTCACCTCCAACTTACTATATTTCTCTTGCTTTTCCATAAAGAAATTAAAAACTGGAACTTTAAAAGCCTCTACATTCATAACCGTAACGGAAGCTACCGTGCCTACAATCACAATACTTGCACTTCCTTTTACCATTGTCATATAGTTTCCTTGCCACCAAGCTTTTCGTTCAGCTCTTTTTAAAATTCGTTCCATAGATTTTTTAAACTTCTTTGAAGGCTCATAGTCACAGTCTTCTTCTTTTGGTAGCGTTTCTTTCTTAATCAGCTCCTTTGATGCATCTTTTAAGACTTCTTCTATTAAACGTTCTTGTAGTGATTCCTCTTCTTTATTCTTCTTCGTTATTGTCATCGGATTCATCCTTTCCAATTAGTTTTAATATTTTCTTTCGGATTCGTTCATATCGTTTTCTCAAAGTAGCAGACTTTATATTAAACGCACGACTGATCTCATCATAGCTCCATTCATAATAACTTCTTAAAAGAAAAATACTCTTTTCTTCCAGTGATAAATCCTCTAAAATCCTAAGAATTTCACTTCTTTTTTCTACACTAATAATCAATTCTATAATATCTGGCATTTGATCCTGAACAGCTTCCTCGATTTGATCGGTCTTTATTGTCTTATATTCCTTTGACTTAATTTCGTTAATAGACGTATTAATAATAATCGTTTTTATCAATGCTTCTGCCTCATTTATAGTCAGCTCTTGCATACTCTTCCCACTTTTTATAAAATTCTCAAATGATTTTTGTACCATATCTTCTGCCGTATCATAGCATCGAACCAAACAATATGCTGTGAAAACCATTCCTTTATAGTGCCGTTCATATAAATCTCTCATCATTTTTGATGTTTCTAAATCCATAAGTCCCTCCTATAACTCTAACTCTGCTAGCCATCTTATTCCCTTTCATTTTTTTATTTGTATGAGTTTCTATCCCTTCATTTGTATCTTCATACAATTTATTTCCCCAAACTATCTTTTGTTTTTCTTTTTGTTATTTATGCGAAATAGTTTTTACGAATTGGAATTTGATTTACAGACTAAAAAATAGATTTTTAGTTGTGTAAGACATAGCATTTCTAAATTTTTGTTATTACTTTTACTTTTTGAAATGTAGCATAAGAATAATTAGATTATTTGTATTAAAGAAATTTTAGAAGATTCCGAATGATACCATTCTTGATTATTAATCGCTTTCTAAATATTGTTTCTCCCCCATTACATCACTTTATCTACAAATTTTTCTGCCCGACATGAAAAATGTACTTTGTGAAATTTCCACGCAAAGGATGAGAAATCCATTTTGCAAATTTCTCACAATTACAGGCAATATTAAGTGAAAACACGAACACTTTTGTTTTACTTTTACCTTGGTACGCATAAAAAAACTCCACCTTAATTTCTAACCTTTAGCAGGTGGAGTTTTCTATCTATGTAAAAGCAACGAGTCAAACATCTCTCATTTTTCACATATCAGTGTTTATCAAAACTCTTTCTCCCCACATTTTTCAAGTTTGTATTGCTTATAATTTTTTTCTATGTTGCTATTACACCCCTACATCTTATTTCTATCAATTAGTTTTGTTTCATAGCTTCATGTTCTTTTCTTAACTCTTCACTTAATTCCCATAGATTCCAGTGTTGATTGTTTTCTGTTACAATCGCCTTAAGATCTACTCTTGCGTTATTTTTCTTCATTTCTTTCAATAAAAGATCTAAACGCATATTAGAAAAACCTTTTAAGATCATCATTTCTTCTTGTACAGGTTCTCTTTCTTCTATGGATACACTTGGTTCAAATCCTTTGATTCCAGCCAAGTATCCAACTTTCTCTCCACATTGGGTAAAAGCTACATTTTTTATTCTAACACCCATGCGAATCAAAATTCCTTTTAATCGTCTTTCTTTCTCTAAATCTTTCATCCCATATAATAATACTTGTTCGCCATTTGTTTTTATCATATTAAGAACTCCTTTCTTTCCACATAAAGATATGATATCTATCAAAACTTCGTATTCTATTTCTATTCTATAATAGGATTCAACGCTTCCTCTGAAATCGATAAATATTTTTCTCTCAGTTGATTTTCCAGATAACAATACTTTTGTGCTAACATTTTTAAAATTATATTT
>UQVN01000341.1 GCA_900544525.1 uncultured Eubacteriales bacterium | reverse complement strand
AGATTTGCCAGTATGATATACTGGTAGAAAATAGGTGCTACAAATAGCACCCAATTATGAGGTGAGAAAATGGCAGATATACTAATTAGAAATGTACCAGATGGAATAGCTCTTAGGCTAAAAGAGCAGGCTGAAAAGAAAAAAATGAGCAGAGAGGAGTTTTTAAGAAAATATTTTCAAAAATTAGCAATCGAAACAGAAGTGCTTTTTGCAGAAGATAAATTCGGAAATTTAGTAAACATTCTTCTGGAAAGATTAGAAGAAAATAATATGGTAATGGAACAGTGTGTTCATACAATGGAGAGATTGGAGGATAATATTTTTGAGCGAGAAAATGGCGAGTAAGAAAATCCAGAAGGTTTATAATCTGGAACAGGAAGATATCGACATTCTTCAGGGAGTAATGCAGGAGCATGGATATAAGACGCAGGTGCAGGCGGTGCGTCATGTAATTCGAAGTTATAAAGAAATGCAAAATGAAGAAGTTCAGAGTAGGAGAGTTGCAGAGCAGATACTAAATGTTTTTTCGGAGGTTTATAAAGATTATTGGAAACGATTATATTCTTCTGTAAGAGCAACCGACAAGAATGTATCTGTAATGTTAGATGCTTTAAACACAATGCTAATTGAAAAAGACTATGGAGCATGTGTTTTTACAGACACATTTCCATCGCCGGTAATATCTGACTCACAAGAACATTTGAAAAAGAAAATAGGAAAAAAGAAACAAGAAATAGACAGGAAAAAACGAAAAAATAGTATGATAAAAAATTAGGTGCTATTTGTAGCACCTAATTAGAAAAAAGGGAAGATATGGGAAAAATTAAAGCAGGTGTAGTAGTTGTTACGGAATTTTGTAAGCCAGATAATCAGATGTTTCAGGGATATATAAACTATATGGATAGAGATGAAGCGGTTCGTAATGCACATATTGATGAATATAATGTTTATCAGGATTATATGGGTAATCCTTACAAGACAACGGGATTATTTGCACAGGATAAATCAAGATTATCTGAAAAAGAAAAACAAGAGTTAAAAGAGCAATTCTCTATGGCGCAAGATAACAAATCATTGATGTGGCAGACAGTTATTAGCTTTGATAATGAATGGCTACGCAAACAAGGATTATGGAATGGGTATTTAAGTGCACAGAATGAACAAAAACTTCAAGGAATTATTCGTAAATCAGTCAATGAGATGTTAGAAAAAGAAAATCTCCAAAATGCTGTTTGGAGTGCAGCATTTCACTTAAATACGGATAATCTGCACGTTCATATAGCGATTGTAGAACCAATTCCAATGAGGGAAAAGAAAGCTTATCCTGTATATAAGACATATACAAAAAATGGGAAAGTTGAACAGGTGCAAGTTGGAAGTGAAATGGAATATAAAGGAAGATTTAAACTTTCCAGTATAGAAGCTTGTAAGAGTGCGGTTGTAAATGAAATTGTAAATACGAGAGAACAAAATCTTGAAATCAACAGAGTTATTCGAGAGTCGATTGTTCAGAAAAAAAGAGAAACGGCACTTCGACAAGATGAAGAATTGGGAAAAGCGTTTTTCTCTTTATATGAGAAAATGCCGGATTGTAAGCGTAGCTTGTGGAATTATAATAATAGTAAAATGTCTCATTTAAAAGGGGAAATTGATACACTAAGCAATGCGTATCTTAAAAAATACCACAAAAAAGATTATGAAGAATTAAAAGAAAAGTTGATGAAGCAAGATGCGTTATATAGGGAAGCTTATGGAGAGTCGAAGTCTTCATATTTTGATGGGAAAATAGAAGATTTATATACTAGATTGGGAAACGCAATTTTGAAAGAGATTAGGGAATACGATAAAAATAAAATTGAAATGGAAAATCTTTCAAAGGATGAAAATGTAAAATTGTTGTCTTCAGAAAATGATTTTATAAACCATGAAGAAAAGATAGAAGATGTGAGCTCAGAATATAAAGAAAAAGAAACTGGGAAAAAAGAGAGAAAAAAAGAAGGGACAATTCATAAGCAAAAAACGGAAGAACAGAATTTTGAAAAACGAACAGAACCTTTAAAAGAACCAACATATACTAAAGAGAAATATGAAGCGGTTAGGGTGAATAATAAATGGAAACAGAATAGCATATATAGAAGAAAAAGTTATAATACACAAAAGGCTATAAATGGTTTGAAAAGGGCGTTAGATAATAGTTATGAAAGCTATAAAAATCAAAGAGAATATGAGAGAGTTTTGGAAGAACAAAGACGAGAAAGAAGCTCTCAAAGAGAAATTTCAGTCTAGGTGCTATTTGTAGCACCTAGACTTTTTTCTGTTAAAAAATAGATTGACAAAACAATAAAAGT
>UQVN01000340.1 GCA_900544525.1 uncultured Eubacteriales bacterium | reverse complement strand
AAAAAGAATAAAAAGTTTTCTTATAGTAATTTTTGTGTAGAAGAGAAGTTTTTTAGAAATAAAAAGAGATAACAATAAAAAAACAAAGACAGAGAGGAAGTATGGATGGAAGAACAATTAGAGGGGAGAGTAAAAGAGCAGGAACGGACAAAAGAAAAGTATAAAAAACTTGGAGAAAAAATTTTAATGGTATCGAGAAATGAACTTTATTTATCGATGCGATTTTTAGATTCCGCTCTTGGAAGTCTTTCCTATGAAATGAATCAAAATACATTTTTTGTTGGAACAGATGGAATGTCCTTATTTTATAATCCTAGATTTTTAATGGAGCGGTATGGACAGCATCCAGTCATCGTAAACCGTGCGTATTTGCATATGATTTTACATGCAATGTTTCGTCATATATGGCACCGAGAGGAAAGAGAAGAAGAATATTGGAATACGGCTTGTGATATTGTTGTAGAATCTATTATAGATGGTATGGAAAGTCGGGCGGTAAAAAGGTTGATTCCTGATAAAAGGGAAGAAATTTATAAAGAGATTCAAAAATTTCAAAAAGTATTTACAGCAGAAGGAGTCTATCAGTACTTAACAACAGCTCCTCTTACTTGGAAAGAATTTACCGCTATTAGTACAGAATTTCTTGTTGATGATCATAGTTTTTGGAAGCGAGAGGAAGGAGAAAATGGAGAGGGAGATTCCTCTGAACAACAAGGAGAAGAACAAAAAGAACAACAAAAGTTAGAAAATAAGGAAGATAGGCAGCATAGCGATCAAAATACGATGGCAAAAGAGCAAAAGTGGCAAAAGATCACAGAGCAAATGAAAACCAATATGGAGACGTTCCGAAAACAGGCAGGAAATGAAGCAGGAAGTTTGTTAAAAGCGTTAAAAGTGGAAACGAGAATTCGGCAGGATTTTCGCACTTTTTTAAAACAGTTTGCTGTGGTGAGAGAAGAAATGCAAGTGGATATGGATTCGTTCGATTATGGATTCTATCATTTTGGTATGGAGTTTTATGGAAATATGCCATTAATCGAAGAATTAGAATATAAAGAGGTTGCTAAAATAGAAGAATTTGTAATTGCTATCGATACATCTGGTTCTTGTTCAGGAGCTGTTGTGGAAGCTTTTTTAAGAGAAGCCTTTTCCATTTTAAAAGATACAGAGAACTTTTTCCATAAGGTGAACATTCATATTATTCAGTGTGATATGGAAGTGAAAGAAGATATTTGTATTAGCAATCAAGAAGAATTGGATACTTATTTAGAATCCTTTGCCATAAAGGGGTATGGAGGAACCGATTTTCGACCTGTGTTTGAATATGTGAGAACATTGCAAGAACAAGGGGAATTAAAGAGATTAAAAGGCTTGCTTTATTTTACCGATGGATATGGCTTTTATCCGAAAAAACGAACCGATTATGATACGGTATTTGTATTTCCAGAGCAAGATTATTTAGAGCAAGATGTACCACCTTGGGCAATGAAATTAGTATTAAGTGAAGAACAATTATTTTCGAAGAAGGAAAAGAGAGGATAAGAAAAGATAAGAAAGGATAAGAAAGAAATGAATATTAAACGAGCAAAAGAAGAAATTAAGCATACGGTACAAGCTTATTTACAAAAAGATGAATTTGGAAATTATAAAATTCCACCTGTGAATCAAAGACCGATTTTATTAATTGGGCCTCCAGGAATTGGAAAGACAGCAATTATGGAACAGGTGGCAAGAGAATGTCAAATAGGGCTTGTATCTTATACGATTACCCATCATACAAGACAAAGTGCCATTGGACTTCCTTTTATTGAAGAAAAAACATTTGGTGGAAAAGAATATCATGTAACCGAATATACAATGAGCGAAATTATTGCGTCTGTTTATGAAAAAATCGAACAAACAGGATTAAAAGAGGGGATTTTATTTCTTGATGAAATTAACTGTGTATCAGAAACATTAGCTCCGACTATGTTGCAGTTTTTACAAGGGAAAACATTTGGAAATCATAAAGTACCAGATGGTTTTATTATTGTATCTGCAGGGAATCCGCCAGAATATAACCGCTCCGTAAGAGAATTTGATATTGTAACACTTGATCGTGTACGCAAGATGGAAATTGAAGAAGATTTTTCAGTTTTTAAAGAATATGGATATCGAAACGGAATTCATGATGCCATTCTTTCTTACTTAGAATTAAAGAAAGAAAACTTTTATCACATTGAAACAACAGTAGATGGAAAGAGCTTTGTAACGGCAAGAGGCTGGGAAGATCTTTCCAGAATGATGTATCTTTATGAAGAATTAGAACTTCCAATCGATGAAGAATTAATTTTTCAATATTTACAATATAAAAAGACAGCAAAAGATTTTGCTTCTTAT
>UQVN01000339.1 GCA_900544525.1 uncultured Eubacteriales bacterium | reverse complement strand
AATCTAATATTCTTATATCACAAACATAGGGAATATTATGGTCTATTAGGTGAAATATATGTCTAATTTTTTTGAATCAAACCAAAAAGAATATTTGTTATGGGACTTGTTAGGAAATATTGAGCAAGGAAGACAAAATTTAGGTTCCAAAGTTCCCGTTTTTATTTATCGCTTATTTGAATATAGCTTAAAGGAAGAGCTTACAAAGCAATTCGGTTCTGAACAAGCCGCTGAACTTTTCCGCAATGCAGGGGAACGAGCGGGAAAGGAGTTTGCAAAAAATATGCTTGATTTAACATTGCCTATGCCACAATTTTTTGAACACCTTCAAACTACGTTATCACAATATGAGATGGGAATTTTACGCTGTGAACAATTCGACCCTGAATCTGGCAGGATTGTTTTGACCATTAGCGAAGATCTGGATTGTTCAGGGCTTCCTATCATTGGAGATACTGTTTGTCATTATGATGAAGGATTCCTAAAGGGAATTCTCACATGTTATACAAAGCATAACTATTGTGTACGAGAAATTGACTGCTGGGCAACAGGTTCTCGCGTCTGTCGTTTTGAAGCTAAAGTTTTAAACGAATCTAGGGAGTCGTAATATGGATGATACAAGTTTACAACCATTTATTGAAGAATTAGTAAGAATTACTCAACATCAACCGTTGAGCAAAGAATTGAAAGAAATGAATTTTTCTTCTGAATCACTACAAACTCTAAAAGAAGGGCTCGAATACTTATCTACTTCTTTATATGATTCTTATGAATTTTTAACCGCTATTTGTCAAGGAAATCTTCAAGCTCCTGTGCCTAATCGCAATAATTTTTTTGCTGGTCCTTTAAAAGAACTACATTCTGTTCTCAACCATCTCACATGGCAAACAACACAAGTTGCTAACGGAGATTATACACAACATATTGACTTCTTAGGCGAGTTTTCCACTCATTTCAACACTATGATTCAACAACTAAAGGATCGTGAAGCTTTACTCCAAGAACAGGCTGTTTCTTTATCGGACACACTGTCCTTATTTCAATTAATTACGAATGTTCAAGATAATTGGATTCTTGTTTTAGATATTCATACGAAACAATTTATTCATGTGAATGATTCGGCAAAATCCTTTCTTTTTCATTCTGATACGAATCCAAATTTTTGTAAAAGAGACTGCCTACTTTTAGAGCAACTCCGATCTTTTTCCGATGAAAAAGAAGATTTTAGCTTTGAATATTATTGCAAATTTTCTACTGCTTATACTTCTGTAAAAGGATTTCCACGGCATTGGAATCATACGGATACCATTGTATACTATCTGACAGATATTACAGCTGAAAAAGAAAAAAAGGATTTATTACAAGATATTGCCTATCGGGATACATTAACCAATATTTATAATCGTCGTTATTTTATGGAATATATGAATAAACTTTCTACTGATGAATATGGTTATTCTATTATTAGTATTGATGTTGATCATTTAAAATATGTAAATGACACCTTTGGCCATATGGCAGGAGATGATTATCTATGTACTATTGTATCTACTATCCAACACAATATCCGCTCTACCGATATTTTTTGCCGTTTTGGCGGAGATGAATTCCTATTACTGCTTCCAAAATGCCAAGAAGAATTTGCACATTTTAAAATGGAACGAATCAATCGAGCACTTTCTTCTCTTGATAAGGAATACTCTCTTTCCATCAGCTATGGTATCCTTTATGTAGAACAAGGAAGTACCATCACTTTTAATGAAATATTACCTCTCATTGATAAAAAAATGTATGAATGCAAAAAACTTCACAAAAAATCACGAGAACAATGAGAAGTAGGTTTTGCGAAATTCTCACATTCACCGACAGCCGCCATATATGAGCATAAATGCTCCCCCATGACTCGTTGTCTTCGTGTAAATAAAAGAGAAAGGGGCTGTAAAAAAATAACAGCTCCTTTCTCTTTTCTATGTTTATCCTTTTTAGTTAATCCAAATCAAATATTTGTCTTCTCCATAACTTAACTTTCGCATAGCCAGAAGAAACTTCTTGTTTTCCATAATATTGATAATTGGATGTTACTTTTGCATAAATTGTTGGAGTTTCGTAACCATTTCCAGTTTCTACATACTGTGCAATATTATCGATTAGCACTTGATAAACATTTCCACTTTCTACTTTCCATGAACCATCTGCAGTTTGTTCACACTTATCTGTTCCAGAGTTTATTTTCTTCATTACAGAATCAACCTTTATTTTCTTTACAGGCTCTTCTCCTAATCCACTTACTACTCTTCCATTTGGATCGGAAATATAAAATTCAATCTCTAAATCAGAACTTGTATTTTCAGAGTTTCCAGGAATCATTTTAATATCATCAATCGTTACATATAATTCTAAATTATTATTGATAATATTACCTACGGTACTTTGTTTATTTTCATCTGTAGAATAATATTTTATCGTTTGTTCATTTGAATTCACTT
>UQVN01000338.1 GCA_900544525.1 uncultured Eubacteriales bacterium | reverse complement strand
TATAAAATAGAATTAAATTATTATATTTTATACTTGAATTTTTGAAAAAATTTTGTTAAATTTAATTCATATTTAAACAAAGGCGTTTAAAGGAATAGGACCTTTAGACGCCTTTGTTATTTTTTATAAGAAATTATGTTTCTTATAAAAGAAAAGCAATGTGTTCGAACCATGCAAAGAAAAATTTCAATCAAGAGAGAAAAGGGAGGAAAACCGTATGAATACAGGTGATACTGCGTTTGTGTTAATTTCAACAGCATTGGTGTTTGTAATGACACCAGGATTGGCATTTTTCTATGGAGGATTGGTTCGTAGAAAAAATGTATGTAATACAATGATGGCATGTGTAGCTATTATGGGAGTTTCTGTTTTAATGTGGGTTCTCTTTGGCTATTCTTTATCTTTTGGAGGCGATCACTTTGGAGTGATTGGTAATTTCCAGTGGATCGGATTAAATGGAATTGGATTAGAAACTGGGATTTATTCAGAAACAATTCCACATCTTGTTTTTGTCCTATTTCAAATGATGTTTGCAATGATTACACCAGCATTATTAACAGGAGCTTTAGTTGGTAGAGTGCGTTTTCAAGCATTGTTGTTCTTTATTATTCTTTGGTCAATCATTGTATATTATCCAATGGCACATATGGTCTGGGGGCAAGATGGATTTCTTCAAGAAATTGGATCCATTGATTTTGCTGGAGGTAATGTTGTACATATTAGTTCAGGTGTATCCGCTCTTTTATTAGCTTATTTAGTTGGCAAGAGAAGGGGATTTGCAGTAGCTAGTTATCGCGTACATAATATACCGTTTGTTGTTCTTGGAGCTTCTTTATTATGGTTTGGATGGTTTGGATTTAATGCTGGAAGTGCATTGGGAGCCAATGGATTAGCCGCTCATGCTTTTATGACGTCTGCAGTGTCTGCTGCCGCAGCTATGATTTCCTGGATGTTGATTGAGGTAATAAAAAGTAAAAAAGCAACACTTGTTGGAGCATCTACAGGACTAGTGGTAGGTTTAGTAGCAATTACTCCAGGAGCAGGTTTTGTTCCAATATGGGCAGCGATTATTATTGGTGCTCTTGTCAGCCCTATTTGTTTCTTTACCGTGATTTTTATTAAGGGAAAATTAAAAATTGATGATGCACTCGATGCGTTTGGTTGTCATGGAATAGGAGGAATCTGGGGAGGAGTTGCTACTGGTCTTTTTGCCAAGTCATCAATTAACCCTGTTGCAAAGTGGGATGGACTCTTATTTGGAGAAACACATTTATTTTTTGTACAGTTAGTAGGAATTTTAGTTACAATAGCAGTTGCTGTTGTTGGAAGCCTCATTTGTTACGGTATTGTTCGTATTTTTATACCATTTCGTGTAGAAGAAAAAGAAGAAAAGATTGGACTTGATCTTTCACAACATGGAGAAAGTGCTTATCCATCTTTTCAAGGCTGGGATTAACTGACAGGAGGAGATAATATGATGATAAAGATAGAAGCCATTGTGCGCAGTGAACGAATGGAAGAAGTAAAAGAGGCATTGCATCAAATAAATGTCAATGGGATTACCATTTCACAGGTGATGGGATATGGGCAGCAAAGAGGATACAAAGAGTTTGTGAGAGGGAGCGAAGTGGATGTTCAGATGCAAAATAAGGTCAAATTTGAAATCGTTGTCTCTTCTGAACAATGGGAAAGCAAAGTAATAGAAACGATTCAAAAATCTGCTTATACAGGGGAGGTTGGAGATGGTAAAATTTTTAGTTATAAAGTACGAAATGCTTTACGAATTCGGACAAAAGAGACGGGATGTCAGGCAATCTATCAGTCAGAATCATAAGAGGAATGTTCCAATAATAGAGTAAAAAGAGGGGAAATGTTAATATAGATGAAGAAAATGATGTTTTTTGTGATAGAAGATTCATGGAAAACATCATTTTTTCTATTTTTACAAAGATAATGAGTCGGAACTTAGGCTCTTATAAGTTTATTATGGATTTTTTATAATGTAGAAGAGGAGATATCATTGAAGTGAAGTTCGCACTTATTATTGCTTGATATAAAATAAGTGAACGAAAAATAAGGTTGGGGAAATTTCTGCATTGATGGAAATAGAAAAATTTGGTAAGATGTAATCAATGTAGGAATGAAAATTAGAGGAGGAGACAATGGGGGCATATCTTTTTATTATTTTGTTTTTTAGTATTGTGGGAGGAGCTTTTTTATTTGGAAGTAAAATAGGTAGAAATCCAGATAAGTATTTAAAATCGCATTTGACAAAGATAAAAATTTTGCTGTTAGCATATATAGTGTTTACGGGATGCTGGGTGTTCCCTATTAGGAGTGAACAATTTCCATTTGATTTTACAAAAGGTTATTTGTTGATTGCTTCTTATGGAATTATAGGATTGGCATTTGCAAAGGTATATGGAAGGAATAAGAAGAAATTAATATATATTTTAACACTATTGCTAACAATCATAGGAATGATAGGTAGATATTTAT
>UQVN01000337.1 GCA_900544525.1 uncultured Eubacteriales bacterium | reverse complement strand
TGCCATTAATTTTAAAATATTATTTGATATTTATAAAATTGATATTGAAAAAGTGGAAGGGGCGATTATTTCATCTGTTGTACCACCGCTTACCAATAATTTAAAAGAGGCGATTTATAAAGTAACAGGACATCGACCATTGGTAGTAGGACCTGGGATTAAAACGGGACTTAATATTTTGATGGATAATCCTGGACAGCTAGGGGCAGATCTTGTTGTAGATGCGGTTGCAGCTCTTAATGAATATCAACCGCCATTAATTATTTTTGATATGGGAACAGCCACAACTTGTTCTGTCGTTGATAAGAATCGCAATTATATTGGTGGAATTATTTATCCAGGGATGAAAGTATCAGAAGAAGCACTTTCAAGCAGAGCCTCTCAATTACCATATATTAGTTTTGAAGCGCCAAAGCGTGTGATAGGTAAAAATACAGTCGATTGTATGAAAAGTGGTATGATTCATGGAAATGCGGCTATGATTGATGGTATGATTGATCGCATTGAAGAAGAATTAGGTCAGAAGGCAACCGTAATTGCAACAGGAGGACTTTCAAAATGTGTCATTCCTTACTGTAAGAGAACGATCATTTATGACAATGATTTGTTATTAAAAGGACTGTTGTTGCTGTATAAGAAAAATATAGGAAACTAAAAGGGAACGATAACGATTTGGTTCGTTGTCTTCCAATAAATGAATAGGGCAGGTGGATAGAAGAGAGAGAAGACTTCCGATCTAACTGCCTTTTTTATTTCATAGGAAACACCTTGTTGCATTAATGTGTAAAAGTACTGGTTTCCTATGAAATAAAAAAGCACTACGTGCAACAATGCGCAGCTTGCAGATAAGAAGTGTTTGCTTCGCAAACTGCTCGCGCGCGACAAAGTGTGCATTGCGAGAAGTGACTTAAAGTCGGAAAGAGTGTGCAACACACACTTTGTTCTTTGATAGGAAAGGAGAAGAAAAGATGAAAAGATGGTATAAAAAAATAATTGTTTTTATTTTGATGATCGTCTTACTGCAATATCCCATTGGAGTTTTTGCATCCGAGCAACAAACGATGTTGCGAATTGGACTAATAACCGAATTTGCAGAAAAAAATCAATTGCAAATATCGGATAAAAAAGTATCCATTGGGTATAGTATATCGAATATTTATAATGAAATTGCTACATTAGAAAGTGAAACGGGATATCGATTTACAAAAGCAAGTAAATATTATGCAAAAAGTACAACGAAATATAAGACGTATACTTCGGCACAAACAGCAGTTTCTTCTTTAGTAAAGAAATATGGTATAACGGCAGTTGTTGGTTTTATGGCAAAAGATGATATTCGTGTTTTCATTGGAGAGAGTAATAGCGAAGAACAGTTGAAAAAAGTGATAACAAAAGTAAAAGGAAGTGGTATTTCTTTTGAAACATTAGGAGGGGATAATGGTTATCGTGTTAAAATGGAAGGAAGTAAACAAGCCATTGTTTATGATGGAAATGGCGTGAATGGATATCCTCAGATTGCGCCAATTGTGGCGAATAATGATGGAGATAAAGTGCTGACAATTGGAACAAAACAATATCGAGGTCGTTTAGAAATTGGTTCTTATGGGAAGAATTCCGTTACTGCTGTTAATGTAATAGCTATCGATGATTATCTCTATGGAGTTGTTCCAGCGGAGATGCCATCTCTTTGGCCAGAAGAGGCGTTAAAGGCACAAGCAGTTGTTGCTAGAACTTATGCAGTACATAAAGGAGGAGTTGGAGGAGATTCTAAAGCATCCAATCCTTATCAATTAAATGATACGACAGCAAGCCAAGTATATAAAGGGTATCAAGGAGAAGTTACGACGACAAATCAAGCGGTAGATAAAACGTCAGAAGAATATATTTATTATAATGGACAACTCATTGATGCCACCTTTTTCTCCACAAGTGGCGGTGCTACCAATAATAGTGAAGATGTTTGGAGTGGTGTTGTTCCATATTTAAGGGGAGTTTCTGATCGATATGAATTAGAACCTGAGAAGCAGCCTTGGATTTTGACATTTACAAAAGAAGACATTGCAAGCAAGTTAAGTGCGAAAGGAAAGAGTGTTGGCGCTATTACTAGTGTAAAAGAAGGAGAACGCTTGGATTCTGGTTATTTACGGACTTTGGATATCAAAGGGAAAGAAGGTTCTATTACACTAGAAAAAGAGGCAGTACGAAACTATTTTGGAGCTCCTAGCGCAAAATATAAAGTGATTTCCTCAAAAACAATTCCAGATCAAGTGACAGTATTAAGTAAGGGCGGAAAAGAGACAACAACAAGAATCAGTTCTTGTTCTATTTTAAGTGCTAGCGGAACGGTATCAGGAAAGGATACCTCTATGGAACAATTTGTTGTCATGGGAAAGGACAATCTTTCTAACTATCCAAAACAAGCGCCAACAAAAGCGGATACTTATTATTTTGCTGGAATGGGATATGGACATGGTGTTGGTATGAGCCAGTCAGGAGCAAAAGGAATGGCA
>UQVN01000336.1 GCA_900544525.1 uncultured Eubacteriales bacterium | reverse complement strand
GGAAAATGAATGAAGAATATTTTTTGACTTATAAATCATCTGGAATGATGGAAAGACAAGAAGTAGAGCTTCCGCTGACAAAAGACGCCTATGAGCATTTAAGAGAAAAAGTAGATGGAAGAGTCATTACAAAAGAACGTTATTTGATCCCATATCAAACGTGGACGATTGAGTTAGATTGCTTTCATGGAGAATTAGAAGGTATGGTGCTTGCAGAAGTTGAATTTTCTTCAGTAGAAGAAGCAAATCATTTTCAAGCGCCTGTGTGGTTTAAAAAAGAAGTGACATTCGAAAAAGAATATCACAATAGTTATCTATCACAAACAGAAAGATTACCAGATTTTTCTTAGTGAAAAAGCGAAGAAAAGTATGGAATTATTTGAAAGGAGTCATAAAAATGAATGAAAAACAAGTATATGTTATGTTAGCAAATGGATTTGAAGAAATTGAAGCATTAACAGTTGTTGACATTTTAAGAAGAGGAGAAGTAGCGGTTTCTACTGTGTCTATTACAGAAGAAAAAATGGTGACAAGTTCTCATCATATTTTAGTACAAGCGGATTTAGCATTTTCAGAAATGAAAGAAGAAGATGCAGAAATGATTGTTCTTCCAGGAGGAATGCCAGGAACTGTGAACTTAAAAGAAAAACAAGAGTTAGTGGATATGATTTTAAGAAGACATGAGAAGAAACAGTTGATCTCTGCTATTTGTGCAGCACCAGCTCTTATTTTTGGAGAAATTGGAATATTAGAAGGAAAAAATGCGACTTGTTATCCATCCATGGAAAAACATATGAGAGGTGCTCATTATTTAAAAGAAGAAAAAGCGGTACAAGATGGACATATTATCACAGGTTGTGGTATGGGCGGAGCCATTCCATTTGGGCTTAAAATATTAGAGGCTTTAAAAGGTAAGGAGCTTGCGGAAAAAGTGAAAGAAAGCATTGTATATTAAAAGGAAAGAAAAGAGAGAATATGAGAGACAAAAGTACAAAAATTGGTATCATTGATCAAGGGATCTTAGCAATTTCTAAGACAAAAGAATATCCAGCACTTGTGAAGCAAAGTATGGGACGTGTTCTTAATTTTGCACTTGTGATATCCATTTTGTTGACAATAATTGTATATTTGATTCCAATGGCAGCCTATCAATGGAGCCTTGGGGGATTAGAAACGTTTTTTAAAGAGGCGATTCCCACATTTACAATTACGGATGGCAAGATGGAGATGGAAGGCAAATTAGACATGGAGCTATTGGGAATCCCGATCAAGGCCGATTCTTCAAAAGATAAATACACAATGGATGATATCGATTCTGAAAAAATAGCACAAGTTTTAATTAGCAATAGCAATATATTAGTGAAAGATCTTGGACAGGTTTTTGAAATTAATTTTGAAACCATCAAAGGAACCATAAACAATCAAACTTTAGTAGGAATGGTGCCTTATTTTTATGGTGCAGAAGTTGTTTTAATTTTATTTGGTATTATTGCTTTATTTTTACGTTATTTATTAGGTGCATTTGGATATGCATTGATTGGAATGACAGTGGCATCTTTACGTCAAATTCCGTTGAATTTACAAGATTTATTTAAAATAGGAATTTATTGTAAATTATTATCCGCGTTAGTGGGGGCGGTAAATGAGGTATTAGGATATCCAATATCAGTAGAATATTGGTATTCCATTGGAATGTTAATTTCTTTTGTTTATTTGACAAAAGGAATTGTGGCACATAAGACAAATGAGTCATCAAAAGGAATGATATTATGAAAATGAGTTGTCTTGTTTTAGGAACGCTTTGTCTTTCCTATTATTTATTGATTGTTTCCTATGCAGGGATTAAGGCAGCATTTTCTCCTATTTGGCTTGCATTAGCCATCGCATTTTATTTGTTTACGATAGGGATTCATTTTAATAATAAACATATCATAACCATTCCTTTCTTTGCGAAGATTTTATTTGCTATTGTAGTAATACTTAGTAGTATTGTTTTTCTAATAGTAGAAGGAATCATTATAAAAAATGGAGTGGCAAATCCGAAACCGAATGCGGATTATATGATAATATTAGGAGCAAAAGTCAATGGAACCGTTCCATCAAAAACACTTCGTGCAAGAGTTTATGGAACAAAAGAGTATTTAGAAAAAAATAAAAATACAAAAGTAATTGTATCAGGCGGTCAAGGAAGTGGAGAAGATGTGACAGAAGCCTTTGCTATGAAAGAACTATTAATCAATATGGGGATTTCAGAAAGTCGAATTTATATGGAAGAAAAATCTACCAATACAGAAGAAAATATTCGTTTTAGTAAGGCGATCATAGAGCAGCAAGTGAAAAAAGAGCAGTATGAAGTTGTAATTGCTACCAGTGATTTTCATATTTATCGAGGAATTTCATTGGCAAAGAAACAAGGAATTGCCAATGTATCAGGTTGTCCTTCTAAGCCAGATAAAATATTAATGGTACATTATTATTTCCGAGAATTTTTTGCAGTTGTAAAAGATAAATTAGTAGGAAATATTTAATAGAACAAAATGTGTTCTG
>UQVN01000335.1 GCA_900544525.1 uncultured Eubacteriales bacterium | reverse complement strand
TAATATTTACACTTTTTTAATATCCTATTTTTTCTTATTTTCTGCCAATTTCCTTATCTTTTCTAAAACAATAACTTTTTAACATCTATCCATGGTTTTGTAATCTTTGTAAAAATTATGTAACAAAAAAAGAATTATCATTTGTTATTTCTATTATATCAAATAGAAATGCAAGCATTTCTGATTGTCTTATGTCTTACGCCCAAAAAAATGGCACCTCCGTGCTACAAAAACACGAAGATGCCATCTCTTTTATTCTTTATCCTCTACGGTTATAATTAATAAGGCAACCTTTTAAAATAATCTCACGTTCTTTATCTGTTAACTCACCAACGGTTAACTTTACTTCTTTCATTCCTTTATTTACAACATAAGCTGGTATTTCTGGTAATTTGTCCTGAATCGCTTGTACAATATTTGGAACAAATAAATAATCATTTAATCCAAATGTCAATTCTTCTTTTAAAACAAATGGTAACATTCCCCAGTTAATTAAGTTAGAACGATAACGCTTTGTTGCATATTCTTGTGCAATATTGGCCCAACCACCTAATACCTTTTGACAAGAAGCTGCTTGCTCTCTCGCAGAACCATCTCCTGGTTTCACCGCATAAATCGTACTTCCAATTCCTGTATTTGTAAAATCAACAGCCTCATTAGTTTCTTTAATTGTCTTCATAATTTCCACCAATTCTGCTACCGCTTCTTCTGGATTTTTTCCTTCAATTCTTGCTTTTTCTGCTGTTTGAACATACTTAGCACGTCCTACATATTCTGGATCTTTTCTTGAAAGAGTAAATTCTGCAAGTCCTAATGGATTAGAGCGATAAGAAGAAGTTTCTCCTGATGGGATCAACTCATCTGTCGTTGTTACTGGATCATGAATTTCGGAAACAACTTTTAAAATTAAATTTTCTGGCAATGCAGACATCTTTGGCCAGTCTACAATATTAGGTCCAAACTTAATTTCTACAGATGGATCGGCTTTACCGATTCCATTGTAAACACGGTTATCATAAATCGTTTTATCAAAATAGTAAGCTGGTTTTGTAAATGTAACATCTACAAGATCTGTTGCTGGTGTTAAATATCCTTTATTTGCCGCTGTAGCTGCAATAGAACGAGCATCCATGAGTGCAACAGAAGCAATCTGTCCATTTGTAATCTTAGAACCTTCACGATTTGGGAAATTACGAGTTGTATGGCGAATACTCAAACCTTGGTTTGCAGGAACATCTCCCGCTCCGAAGCAAGGGCCACAAAAAGCACTACGGACAGTAGCACCTGTTGCCATTAAATCTGCAATTCTTCCATTTTTTACAAGTTCCATAAAGACTGGTTGACTGGCTGGATAAACGCTTAATGAAAACTCATCTGCTCCAATGGATTTTCCTCTTAAAATATCGGCTGCATCACAAATATTTTCATATCCACCACCTGCACATCCTGCAATAACACCTTGTTCTACATAGAGTTTTCCATTACGCACTTTATCTTTTAATTTAAATTCTACTTGATTATTATCAAGACTAATGGCTGCTTTCTTCTCCACTTCATCAAGAATATCCATTAAATTATGATTCAATTCCTCAATGGTATATACGTTGCTTGGATGGAATGGCATAGCGATCATAGGTTTAATCTCAGATAAATCTACGTAAATCATTCCATTATAGTAAGTGATTTCTTTTGGATTTAACTCTTTATAGTCAGAAGGTCTTCCATGGATTGCATAAAATTCCTTAATTACATCATCTGTTTTCCAAATGGAAGAAAGACAGGTTGTCTCTGTTGTCATAACATCGATACCAATACGGAAATCTGCAGATAATTTTGACACACCATCTCCAATAAATTCCATTACTTTATTATTAACATAACCATTTTTAAATACTGCTCCAATAATAGCTAGTGCAACGTCTTGTGGACCAACGCCTTTTTGAGGCTCTCCAGTTAAATAAACACCTACTACTTTTGGCATATTAATGTCATATGTCTGTGATAATAATTGTTTTACAATTTCTGGTCCGCCTTCTCCAACAGCCATTGTTCCTAATGCTCCATAACGAGTATGGCTATCAGAACCGAGTACCATTTTTCCTCCACCTGCTAAGACTTCTCTAGCAAATTGGTGAATGACTGCCTGATGAGGAGGAACATACATACCGCCATATTTTTTTGCACAAGAAAGTCCAAACATATGATCATCTTCATTAATTGTCCCACCAACTGCACATAAACTGTTATGGCAATTCGTTAAAACATAAGGTACTGGAAATTTCTCAAGTCCTGATGCTCGGGCTGTTTGAATAATACCTACAAATGTAATGTCATGAGAGGTTAAACAATCAAATTTAATATTCAACTTTTCCATATTATCGGATTGATTATGTTCAGACAAAATCCCATAGGCAATTGTATTTTTTGCCGCTTCTTTTTTATCTGGAATGTATCCAAGACGATTTTTTAAAATTACCTCTTGCTCACTTCCATCTTCTACTATTTCTGTACCATGTAAAAGGTACGCTCCTTCTGGATATAGTTTTACCATATGTAAATCC
>UQVN01000334.1 GCA_900544525.1 uncultured Eubacteriales bacterium | reverse complement strand
TAAATATATTGGTATTTTACCATTACGTTTCCACTTTATCAATTCCCTAAAATGGACGTACTCTTTTATCTTTTCTCAATCACTGATTAAAAAATCAGCGTTTGTATTGTATTTCATAAAGGGATACTAACTTATAACTATTTCTTATACTTTCTTGACAAATGGTCTTTTTTTCCTAATAATAGAAAAAGAAAAGACAGTTCATTAGTACCATCCTGTCTTTAAACAAAACTAGGACTTTTTACTTCGATGGTACAAAGGAGGTAATATGTATTTTTTAAAAACGGAACATAGTTTTGATAGTGCTCATTTCTTGCAAGGATACGATGGAAAGTGTAGAAACATACATGGTCATCGTTGGAGAGTTGTTGTAACCATTCAATCAGAATCATTAAAAGATTCCAAGCAAGAACGAGGAATGATTCTTGATTTTGGAGATTTTAAACAGGATTTAAAAACAATGATCGATTTTTATGACCACGCTCTTCTTATTGAAAAAGGTAGTCTTTCGAACAAGTTATATGAAGCTTTGCTGGAAGAAAATTTTAAGCTAATTGAACTACCATTTCGCCCAACGGCTGAAAATATGGCAAAGTTTTTTTATGATGAGCTCTCTAAACAATATCGTGTGGATTTAGTGGAGGTCTATGAGACACCAAATAATTGTGCCAGCTATCGAGGTGATAACCATGAATAAATATCGCGTTGTTGAAAAATTTGTGAGCATTAACGGAGAAGGGCAATTTGCTGGTATGCTATCCGTTTTTATTCGTTTCGCTTTTTGTAACTTACGCTGTAGCTATTGTGATACTATGTACGCCAATGAAGCATCGGCTTCCTATGAATGGCTAAGCGAAGAAGAAATCGTTGCCTATATTAAGGAGCAACAAGTGAAACGGGTTACTTTAACTGGCGGAGAACCACTGATCCAAAAACAGATTTCTGACCTCATTCAAAGACTTTTATCAGAAGGTTTCCTAGTGGAAATTGAGACCAATGGTTCTGTGGATCTAAAGCCTTTTTCCAGCCCTCTACGCCCATATTTTACTTTAGATTATAAGCTACCAGCAAGCGATATGGAATCCCATATGAACTTAGATAATTATGAGATAATAACGAAACAAGATGTTGTGAAATTTGTAATCAGTAATCAATCGGATTTAGAAAAAGCTCATGAAATTGTAAAACAATTTAACCTAATAGAAAAAACTCAAGTTTATTTTAGCTCTGTATTTTCTCAAATTTCTCCAAGTGAAATTGTAGACTATATGAGCCATCATCATTTAAACGGAATTCATTTCCAGCTACAAATGCATAAATTTATTTGGCCCCCAGAACAAAGAGGGGTATAACATAAAAAAAGCTGTTGCACGAAATCTTTCGTACAGCAGCTTTTTCTGTTCACAAATGTAGTCTTTTTATTTATTTTAGGAACATAGCATCTCCAAAGGAAAAGAAACGATATCTTTCCTTAACCGCCTCTTCATAGGCCTTCATTACCTTTTCTTTTCCAGCTAATGCAGACACTAACATTAACAATGTAGATTCTGGAAGATGAAAGTTAGTAATTAAACAATCGATACATTTGAATTGATATCCTGGATAAATAAAAATTTCTGTCCAACCGCTCGTTTCTTTTACGAATCCATTTTCATCTGCAACCGATTCTAATGTTCTTGTACTAGTCGTTCCAACAGAGATCACTCTCTTTCCCGCTTTCTTTGTCTCGTTAATCGTATCGGCAGCTTCTTTACTAATCATATAAAATTCAGAATGCATATGATGCTTTGTCACATCTTCCACCTTAACAGGACGAAATGTTCCAAGTCCAACATGTAAGGTAACTCTTGCAATTTTCACCCCTTTTTCTTCAATCTGCTTTAATAACTCAGGAGTAAAATGAAGTCCAGCTGTTGGCGCAGCAGCAGAACCAGCATGAGTTGCATAAACCGTTTGATAGCGATTTTTATCTTCTAACTGATGCGTAATATAAGGAGGTAATGGCATCTGTCCAAGTTCATCTAATACTTCTTCAAAAATTCCTGTATAATAGAATTTGACAAGACGATTTCCTTCTTCTACAATATCCACGATCTCTCCAACTAACAGACCACCGCCAAAAGAAATTCTTGTGCCAATTTTTGCTTTTTTCCCTGGTTTAACAAGAGTTTCCCAAATATCATCTTGTTTTCTCTTTAAAAGAAGTAATTCAATTTTTGCGCCTGTCCCTTCTTTTTCACCAATTAAACGGGCAGGAATTACCTTTGTATCATTAATAACAAGACAATCTCCTTCTTCTAAATACTCGATAATCTCCTTAAACACATGGTGTTTAATTTCTCCTGTTTCTTTATCTAATACCATTAATCTAGAGCTAGAACGGTCTTCTAATGGATCTTGAGCAATTAATTCTTCTGGTAAATCATAATAAAAATCTTGTGTCTTCATATTGTTTCTTCACTCTTTCTTTTTTATTATAGGAAATCGGTATCTTTCCACATGATATTTTTCATAGAAAGCTACTTTTATTCTTTCCCAGTTTTTGTACCTTTTCCATTTTACATTATTTTTTTATAATTTCTACCCCTGTATAGTAA
>UQVN01000333.1 GCA_900544525.1 uncultured Eubacteriales bacterium | reverse complement strand
TTTTTTAACGCTTCGATATAGCTCTTTCCTAAACGGCTTGGCAAGCATTTTTCATGCATTAAATATCCGATATGCATCTCTCCTTTTTCTTTTAACGGCACTGCCACAATATTTTTTCCGTTTAGCTCCTCATCAATAACCCCACTGCACACTGTATAGCCATTTAGACCGATTAACAAATTAAAAAGGGTGGCACGATCTCTCACTCGAATATTTTTCGTCCGCTCTTCCATACTAAAGATTTCTTCGGAATAATAAAAAGAATTATGTTCCCCTTGTTCAAAAGAAAGATAAGGATATTGGCTTAATTGCTGTATTGTAACCACCTCTTCGTTTGCCAACGGATGTTTACTGCTAATAAAAACATGAGGTTGTGCTATAAATAACTCATGAAAAATAATTCCATTTGCTTTTAAAATTTTCCGAAGAACAGTTTCATTAAAGTCATTTAAATATAGAATACCAATTTCACTCTTCATTCTCGCTACATCATCGATAATCTCATATGTCTGTGTCTCTCGAAGACTAAAATCATATTCTTCTTGTCCATATTCTTTAATTAAATCCACAAAGGCATTGACTGCAAAGGAATAATGCTGGGTTGATACACAAAACTGTTGCTTTCCACCTTTGTTATGAATATATTTCTCTTCTAAAAGATTTGCCTGTTCTAACACCTGTCTTGCATATCCTAAAAAAATCTCACCTTCTTTGGATACAATAATTCCTTTATTGGTTCGATTAAAAATTGTCAAATTCATTTCCTTTTCCAATTCCCGAATGGCATTTGTTAGACTTGGCTGTGAAATAAATAAAACCTTAGCAGCATCGGTAATCGTTCCCTTTTCTGCTACGGTTATCACATATTTTAGTTGTTGTAGTGTCATCCCCTTTTTCCTTTCATAACGTTACTTTTTTCTTCTATACTCCCTATCCTATCCCCTATCTGCTATACAACCCTACAACAATGAGAAATACACTTTGCGAATTTCCCACATTTATAGCATCGTCAAATAGAAATGCACCTTCAAATATTCATCTTTCTAACATTTGAGGTGCATTTTTTCACTTCTTTTTTATTCCAATTGGTTTTCTTTTTTATCGCTCATCTAATGGTGTATATTGCTTTCTTGGTGCAACTGCCTTATAAGCAGGACGTATAATCTTTCCTTCATTGATTAATTCTTCCATTCTATGAGCACTCCAACCAGCAATTCTAGCAATTGCAAAAATTGGTGTATATAATTCCAATGGAAGATCTAACATAGAATATACGAATCCACTATAAAAATCAATATTTGGGCTAACACCTTTATAAATTTTTCGCTCTTCTGCAATAATCTGTGGTGCTAAATGCTCTACTTTTGTATAGAGATTGTATTCTTTTTCTCTTCCTTTTGAAACGGATAATTTTCCAACATAAGATTTAAAAATATCAGCTCTTGGATCGGATAAAGAATAAACCGCATGTCCCATTCCATAGATTAATCCTTTTTTATCAAACTTCTCTTTTCTTAAAAGTCCTAATAAATAAGCAGAAATTTCTTCCTCATCTTCCCAATCTTTTAAATTCGCTTTCATATCTTCAAACATCTGCACTACCTTAATATTTGCACCACCATGCTTTGGTCCTTTTAAAGAACCAAGAGAAGCTGCAATTGCAGAATATGTATCCGTTCCTGATGAAGTTACCACATGATTTGTAAACGTAGAGTTATTACCACCACCATGTTCTGCATGTAATACAAGGGCAATATCTAAAATTTTTGCCTCTAATTCGGTATAATTTCCATCCGCTCTTAATAGCTGTAAAATATTTTCTGCCGTAGAAAGTCCAGCTTTTGGTGGATGAATAAATAAACTTTGTCCATTGACATAATGATTATAGGCTTGATAGCCGTACACAGATAATAGTGGAAAAATTGCAATTAATTGTAGACACTGACGAAGAACATTTGGCAAAGACGTATCATCCGCCCGATTATCATAAGAATACATTGTTAAAACACTTCTTGCTAGTGTATTCATCATATCCTTGCTCGGTGCTTTCATGATAATATCACGCACAAACCCTGTTGGCAAAGAACGATATTCTTCAAGGAGCTCTTGAAAATCTTGTAGTTCCTTTTTATTTGGAAGTTCTCCAAATAAAAGAAGATAGATAGTTTCTTCAAATCCAAACCGCTTTTCTTTTAAAAAACCACCTACAATTTCACGAATATTGATTCCTCGATAGTAAAGACGCCCTTGACATGGCACCATTTCATGATCTTCTACAATATAAGATTGAATTTGCGAGATTTCTGTTAGTCCTGCTAAAACACCTTGACCACTGATATCCCTCAGACCTCTTTTTACATCATATTTACTATAAAGCTCTGGATTGATATTGCCATTTCTCTTGCTCAATCCTGCCAATTGTTCAATCTGTGGTGTAACTTCTGAAAAATCCTTATTCTGTACCTCTTTCATCTGTTTGACCTCCTTCTTTCCTTCTTTTTTCTTCTCAAGCTTTTTTGCAATCCTAATTTTTCCCCTACTTTTTTATGATTCAAAAAAGCTGTTAATTATTATTATATCACATTTTTTTACTATAA
>UQVN01000332.1 GCA_900544525.1 uncultured Eubacteriales bacterium | reverse complement strand
CAACACAAAGTATAAAAAGTGTACAGTAACCATCAAAAGACAGGTTAATTGATGGTTGTAAAATATACTTTCCTTTAGTATAATGCAAAAGATGAAAAAAATCAACACGATATCTATTAATCAATAATAAGATGTTAATAGATATATAGTTTATTAATGTAAACTGTGTTGTTTATGAAAACTGAATATGGAGACGAAAAAGGAGGACTTATCATGCTAAAAAAAGAATGGAAAGCACTTTTGAGTAACAAAATGCTTCTATTAGTTATTGTAGCGGTCATTGCAATTCCAACGATTTATACGACACTTTTTCTTGGTTCTATGTGGGATCCATATGGAAATGTTGACAAACTTCCAGTAGCAGTTGTCAATGAAGATAAAGAAGTAACGTATGAAGGAAAAACGTTAAGCGTTGGAAAAGAGTTAGTTGATAATTTAAAGGAAAATGATTCTTTAAATTTCCAATTTGTCAATCAAGAAGAGGCAGAGCAAGGGTTAAGAGATGGTGACTATTATATGGTCATTACCATTCCAGAAAATTTTTCCCATAATGCTTCTACTTTAACCGATAAGAAACCTGAAAAGATGGAACTTTCCTATCAGACGAATCCAGGAACTAACTATATTGCGTCAAAGATGAGTGAATCTGCTATGGAAAAAATCAAAGGAGAAGTTTCTAAGGAAGTTACAAAAACTTATACAGAAACAGTCTTTGATCAGTTAAAAGAAGTTGGAGATGGTATGCAAGAAGCAGCAGATGGTTCTAATGAATTAAAGGATGGAATCAAATCTGCAAAAAAAGGAAACGATACTATTAATAAAAATCTTCAATTATTAGCGGATAGTACATTAACTTTTAAAGAAGGTAGCGAAACATTAGAAGTTGGATTAGAACAGTATGTAGATGGTGTCAATACTGTCGATAATGGAGTTCAACAGTTATCAAAAGGAGTCTCAGAACTTTCTAGTCAAGTGTCTGCTGGAGCGAAAGAATTAGCAAAGGGAGAAAAGACATTTAAAGAAGGAATGAAAGCCTATGGAGATGGTGTGAGTCAAGCAGCAGCTGGAGCGAAAGAGTTAACAAAAAATAGTTCTAATCTAAAAGCTGGGGCAAAACAAGTGGCTGATGGGGCTTCTCAGTTAAAAGCTGGCGGTGATGCTTTAACAAAAGGGTTAGAGACAATGTCTTCAAAAGTCACATTAGATGAAAATACACAGGCACAGGTAAAAGCACTTGTGGAAGGGCTTCCTAAAATAAATGAAGCGATTCAAACGTTAAATCAAGCTTTAAATAGTGCAGATACTTCTATGAGTCAAGAAGAAATGTTAGCGATGCTAGGAACGTTAAAACAACAAGTAGCAGGGTTAGCAGAACAGTCTAATACCGCTTTAGTTGGCGGAGCACAAATGATTGACACAATGTCAAAAGGGCTTACTGCAGTAAAGCAAGGGCTTGATAGCGAAGAAGGATTAATCGCTGGTTCAAAACAGCTTTCAGCAGGTCTTACAAGTCTTGAAACAGGTGTGAATGGTGAAAATGGATTATACAAAGGAATTGAAGCCTATACAGCTGGAGTAAAACAGGTAAGTGATGGTCTTGCCACATTAGATAGCAATACAAAAGCGATTACTTCAGGAGCGGATGCATTAGCAAATGGAGCGGATGCGTTAGCAAAAGGAATTAATGATGGAACAAACCAGTTATCTTCAGGAGCAAATGCTTTATTAGCTGGTATGGGAGAACTCACAAGTAATAATGCTACCTTGTTAGATGGAACAAAACAGTTAAGTGATGGCGCAAAACAGATTAGCGATGGAGCTTCTAAATTAAAAGATGGTAGTGACGAGCTAGGGGAAGGTTTTGTGAAATTAAAAGATGGAGCAAAAGAATTGACAGATAAACTTGGCGATGGAGCAAAAGAGATCAAAGATACCAATACAAACAAGTCTGTTGTCAATATGTTCTCATCCCCAGTTACGATAAAGGAAACTCAAGTAACAAAAGTGGAAAACAATGGTCATGCTATGGCACCATATATGATGTCTGTTGCCCTTTGGGTAGGTTGTATTGCATTTAGTTTAATGTATCCACTTACAAAAATCGAAGGAGAGTTAAAATCTGGTTTTGGATGGTGGGCAAGTAAAGCTTCTGTTCTTTATCCTGTTGCAGCGATTCAAGCACTTGTTATGGTTGGATTATTGCACGTATTCAATGGATTTAGTCCAGTGGAAATGGGAAAAACATTAGCCTTTTCTGTATTGGCATCCGTAACTTTCATGGCGATTATGTATTTCTTTACGAATACGTTTGGTAAAGTTGGAAGTTTCTTAATGTTAGTGTTTATGGTGATTCAATTAGCAGGTTCTGTTGGAACGTATCCACTAGAAGTATCAGGTTCTTTTGTGCCTTATCTTCATAGTTGGGTTCCATTTACTTATACTGTTGAAGCATTTAGAAGCACAATTTCAGGTGGAGAAAGTATTCGACATGCTTGTATTGTATTAGTGCTTTGGCTTGTTGTATTTACTGCTTTAACAATTGTAGAATTTATCATTCGAACAAAGAAAATAAAAGCAGGAAAACCAATGCTTGCTACTTGGTTAGAAGAAAAAGGGCTTGCATAAGAAAAT
>UQVN01000331.1 GCA_900544525.1 uncultured Eubacteriales bacterium | reverse complement strand
ATTTATTGGGTTAAATCTTCCGTTGACTCCAAGCAGAAGAGGAAGTTGCAGCACGAGAACTACACATGTATATTTTATAAATGAATTAAACAATATTTTACAGATTCTAGAAATACCACATAGAGTTGAAAATTTCTTTGCATACAAGACAAAGGGTGAAATAGTTCAAAGTGTCAAAATGACAAAGGCATTTAAAATGGGTGCAGGAAAAACAATATCTTGTTCACATCCTATGCGTGCAGATAAAGGAATTAAAGGAAGACCAAGAAATTGTGGGTATTGTTATCCATGCTTGATTCGTAGAGCTTCGCTGAATGGTATTGATATTTCAGAAGAATATCTGGAGAAGTTTAAAGAAGATTACAAAATTGGCATGGCCTTTATAAAGAATGAAAGGTTTTCAAATCCTGATACGGGGAAAACAACAGATTTAAAAGCCGTATTATTAGCAGTTCATAATTATCTAAAGCGTGGCAGTAAGGATTATTATACTCAAAAATTAATTTCGCTTGGGGGTATGGATATGCAAGAGATTGAAAAATTTGTGGACGTATATATGAAATCCATGAGAGAATTATATGATTTTATAAAGGAACAGGCACGATTAAACGGAAATGAATTACTTCAATTTATAGAGGGAAAAGTCGATGAGTAAGCTTATAGATATGCATTTTCATCTTGATTTTTATGTGAACCATCAGCAAGTGTATAATAGAATCAATCAAATGGAACAACATACATTATGTGTTACGAATCAACCTGAAATTTTTGAATCATGTATAGAATTGTACAAGCCAACGAAATATGTTCAATTTGGAGTAGGCTTTCATCCGCAAAATGCAGGAAGAGTGAGTTTTGGAAAGGCATCATTCTTAAGAAGCTTATCATATACAAAGTATGTTGGAGAAGTTGGCTTGGATTTTTCTAAGGAATATGTGTGCTACAAAGACAAACAGATAGAAATATTTGATTATATATGCCAAGTTTCGAGAGATAAAATTATGTCAATTCACTGTCGTATGGCAGAAGAAGATGTGTATAGAATTTTAAAGAAAAATGGTAATAAAAAAATAATTATGCACTGGTATACTGGAGATGAAAAGTGGATGGAGAGGTTTGTTGAGTTGGGATGCTTTTTTTCAGTTAATTCGAACATGATAAGAAGTAACAATGGAAAACAAATTATAAATCAAATTCCAATAAATAGAATTTTTGTAGAAAGTGATGGTCCATTTACAAAAGTACTCGGAAGAAAATATACAGTAGAAAAATTAAGTGTGATATATGAAGAACTAGCGCATGTGAAAGGAATTAGGAAAATAGAAGATGTAAAAAAACAAGCTACGCAAAACTATTTATCCTTAATAAAGGATTAATGTTATTTTAACAGTAGTATAGAGTTAAAAAATGGAATCATTAAATGGAAGGATTTTTCTTAGGGGAATCGATATCTGTAAATGAAAAGTTATCAGAAATCTTTTTGTAGCTACATATTAGTGGAAAATCAGATCATGGTGTGCCTAAGATTATTGAAACATACGGAAAGGAAGCATTTACTTTTAGAGAAAACTCGATTGTTGTTATAATCCCGCTTCAACGAATAAAAGAAGTTGGGAATAAAAAAGAATTAAATTCAAGAAGACAGAGAATAATAATAGAAATGAGAGATAATCCGAATATTACCACTGTGAATTGCATCAAATACTGGGGATTAGTGAAACAGTAGTGAAAAATAATCCTATATTCTTAAAAAAATGGATATGTAGAGAGAGTTGATTCTAAAAAGAACGGTTATTGGAAAGTGCTTGAGTAAGCGATTGAAAAAGACATAAAATATGGATTTGTATAGATGAGAAATCAGTAAGCTTGTACTGACAGGATGGAGCGTTCCAACAAGGTTCAATTCTGCCTTTCAGGAATTTTTTTCACAATCTCAACATATGTGGAAACGGTGATTTTGATGACGTATTGTGGTAATAAGAAGAAATAACGCACGCAACCACAAGATGTTATGGTTTTTAAGTGGAAAACGAGGGGGAAATGGGGCGAAAAATGAACGTTTTTTGCCCTTATTTTTTGCCACTTTCACAGATGATATCGGATTTTAGACGGATGACAAAGGAAAATTATGAGAGCAGGTAGAATAAAAACTGGATGTTCTTTTAGAAACGTTTTGTAAAGAGAAATCGGCTATATTTATTGTACTACTAGAAGAAAATAATACAAAATATTTTATGGTATCCTTATTTTTATAACAACTTTATAGAGAAATGTTGGCCATTGCCGATGAGCAAGGTGGTAAGCTTCCAAACCATGTAATGATGTTCGCAGATGAAATTGGTACAATTCCTAAAATTGAATCTATGGAGATGATGTTTTCCTTCATTTTCTAGCACCATAATGTATCGAGTAGTGACACTCACTTTCTCAATAAGTTCTTCTTGAGTGAGCATTGCGGCTAAGAGCCTAGATTTAAAAAGTGATCCCATATATGAAAGATTTAGATGTTTCATTAATAATTCACCTCCAATAGAATTGTGCAGTTTATATAGTTAGAAGAAGAATGTACTAAAAGTTCATTAAAAAGACGAATTCAAATTGGAAGGGTTATAAAGGAGGAAAAGATATAGAAAAAAAGTAGTTCTTTGGAAAGTATTATATGTT
>UQVN01000330.1 GCA_900544525.1 uncultured Eubacteriales bacterium | reverse complement strand
AGTGAGAGGCTCCTTCTGATTTTACGAAATAAAATCGGTGGGAGAGTCTTCACTGATAATTTTAATTCCTATATTGTTTTGTGTTCAGAAGAGTATAATATGATATGGAGGGTATATGTTCACCGAAAATACTAAAATATATATTAAAAAAAATAGAGTTTGTGATTTTATTGAAAATCACCAGCAATTTGGTTTCTCTCAGGATGCTGATGGCGATTTTGTTTTAAAGAAAAATTTATCAAATACACAAGAAAATCTCTATGTTCAAGTCTCGTTTTCTCCTGCACTGAGGGAAATTTTTGTAGAATTTCATGTTCCGTGTTCTATGTGGCTGGAAGTTGGAATCGGGACTTTTGAGCCTCTATTTTCCATTTGTAAACAGGGTTATCTAGAATTTCTAAATTAATTTAAAGAAGTACCATATGGTGCTTCTTTTTTTTTGTCTTTTTTTCATATTTATCATGAAAAAACAATAACAGGAGGAAAAGATTATGAATGAAAACAAAACATTTTTCTTTGGGGAGTATGTACTGTCAGGTCTGCCGAATGCATTTAACAGCAAGACGAGTTACTGGCTGACAAAAAAGGGAATGACTGTCGCTATGTATTGTTTTACAGTTATGGACGACTTGCAATATCAATTGGAACGTATTTCGACATATATTAAGCTGTTTCAGGAAAAATATGAAACGCAGACCATTCAGGTTTTTGTAACAGCTGAATATGTAAGGGATGCTCAGATGTATCTTGGGCAAGACATTGATGATGTTTTTTGGTGTATGGGTGCAGAAAACGAACAGTACTGGAAGGATGTAGAAGCTCCATTGCTATTACATACTTTTACAGGTGTCACTAAGGACGAGGCAAGAGCAATGATTGCTCAAAAATATCCAGACGTAAATCCCAAAATTTTCGAATTTGTCTCTTTTTCAGGAAGAGCTGTATGAAAAATGTTAAATTCAGAAAATGATTTGTTTTTGGCGAAAAAAGAGCGTGGCTTATAGTCACGTTTTTTTTCGTAAAAAAATCGAACACATTTTCGTAACCGGTTACGTTTTTTCACACAGTAAAATTTTCATAACCGGTTACGTTTTTTTAATTCTTAAAATTACAATTCTATCACTTCTTTCAAAAAATTCAAATTCCATATTTATAACAGCGAAGGGATGACACTGTTTTCGAAAAACGGCTGTACAAAAGAATATCGTTTATGCCTTCGCTGAATTCCAAATTTCATATTAGTCGTGAAGCAGAGAAATAGCAATAGTTAGTTTTCATGATGATTTCCTTTTTTGATATTTTTTTCTTCTCTGCTTCGCCAAAAAGCAAATTCCATATTAAAAACACAAAAAAGAAAGGTTGAAAAAATGAATCAAACAGTTAACAAATTTAGCAATTATGTGTTTTTCGTCGTTTTCATATCGATATTCTTGGAACTTAAATTTCCTTTGTTTCACTGGGTATCACTAATCGGAATGGTTGTCTTGTATGGATTAAATCTGGTAAAAGAAAAACTTTCGAAGGGACGGATACATCCTGCATCCATTGTTTTATGCATGATGGCGATTAGTTGGATACTTTTAAGACCTTATGTGAAATCAGGATACGTTGCTATATATGGACAGTTAGTCATATACGGATATCTGATTTACACCCAATGGCAGTTGCTTGGAAAGGTTCGAAAATCCTTTGTAGCGTATGCAGCAGCAGCAATGAGTGTCAGTTTCTTGTCTTTGAAGTTTCCAGGAATTCTAACTTCCATATTAGTACTGGTAATGCAGGCATGGATTATCTTCCAATTCCTGGATCCGATTTTATATAAAATTGCAATGCTTCACAGAAAGAAACGTTTAGCGGAAGAAGCGAAGCGTAGAGAAGAAGAGGAGAATGAAACACTCCCCCCTCTTCCAACTGAAGCGTAAAGCTTCGGTAAATTCAAAAACCATATTAAAAGGAGAAAGCGACATGGCTGATGTAAAGAAATTAAGAGAAGACGTAGAAAGACGTATGAGAAACGGAGAGAGCTACGGCTTTGATGAAATCCGAAAAATTATGAAAAGTACCGGACTTAGTTATGCACAGGTAATTAAAGGGACTAAAAAGTTGAATAAAGATATGAAAGAAGCAGAAGCACAGGCAAAAGCCGAAGGAAAACCATTTGATAAAGAAGCTTATATTTCAGCAAGAATGCGTGGATAAGCTTCAAGAAAATGAAATACCACATTAAATAAGAAGAAATCTGTGACATAGTTGCAGTTTTCATATAGATAAAACGCAAGAAAGGAGAGCGTATCCGATGAAAGCATTCTTAGAAGAATACGGTGTAGTTGTAGTAGCAGCTATCGTAATCATGATCATCGTTGTTTTAGCAACACCACTCGGTAACAAAATCCGTGACGGTATTGTAAACACAGTTACAAAACTGACAAACAAGATGGAAGTTGGATTAAACGTTACAGACGGTAGCGGTCTGTAAGAAGCAGGTAGCTTCCTGCATAGCAAATACTTTGTGGGAAGCTACTAAAAAATGAAACACCACATTAAATAAGAAGAAACCTGTAACTTAGTTGCAGTTTTCATATAGATAAAACGCAAGAAAGGAGTACGTGCCCGATGAAAGCATTCTTAGAAGAATACGGTGTAGTTGTAGTAGCAGCTATCGTAA
>UQVN01000329.1 GCA_900544525.1 uncultured Eubacteriales bacterium | reverse complement strand
GGAAAGATTTGTATAATGATAAAAAAGGAAAGGGGTTATGTAAATGGAACGTAAAGAATCACATATGCTTTGGAACAACTTAATGGAACATATGATAGAGGATCATTGCCCTGTTTGTTCTCTAATGAAAGAGCGAACACATAGCGCTATGGATAATTTCCTTTATGAATGTGCAAATTTACCCGATATTCGTTTGAAAATCAAAAAAGAAGGGGGATTTTGTGAGCGCCATAGCAAAGAATTGCTCTTATTAGGCGATCCACTAGCCCATGCAATTATCTATCAAGATCTCTTTGATGAAGCATTAAAAAATTTAGATTCTTCCAAAATAAAAATTGGCTTTTTTAATAAAAAGGAAGAAAACCAATGTTTCTTTTGCACCCGAGAAAAAAAAGGAGAGGAACATTATACAAAAGCTATGGCAGAAGCTGTCTCTGATCAAGCGTTTTTAGAAAAGTATAAAGAAAGTGGTATGCTTTGCCTTCCTCACCTCAAAATGGCACTATCTATCAAAACACGAAATCCTGAAAAAGTACAACAGATGAAAGAAGCCACACTAAAAAAATACAATTCCATGTTAGAAAGTCTTAAAGAGATTATGAGAAAACACGACTTTCATTTTAAAAATGAACCGTTAACAGAAAAGGAAAAAGAGGACTGGAAAAAAGCGGTTAGCATATTCCATGGCCTTGAAAAAGACGCTACAACATAAACTATTGCTATAATTTAAAAAAATAAAAAATATTTCTTGACGACAACAAAAACTTTTGCTATAATAATTTTTGTCGTTAAGACATGGCCTGTTGGTCAAGAGGTTAAGACGTCGCCCTCTCACGGCGAAAACACGGGTTCGATTCCCGTACAGGCTGTTATTAAACCTAGCATTTATGCGGGTTTCGCGAATTTTATAAAGTTGAGGTATCCAAAAAGGTATCCAAAGACCTTATCAAGAAGAGATGTTTAAGTACAATTTAGACTATCTCTTCTTTTTTTTGCGATTTTATATTTTTTGATAGTTTATCTATTTTATTTTTATAATCCCGCAATCTTGTTGATAATTTCCACTTTATGTTGCTCGCTCTTCCTATCTTTATAATAATGCCCTTTTGTGGTCTTAATATCTGTATGCCCCATCTGTGAGATAACTAAAGATTCATCTACGCCACCATCTATCAAAATACTTCCATAAGTCTTTCTTATTTTATTAGGAGACTTCTGTATAATCCCAACATTCTTGCAAATGGTTCTAAGTGGCATCCTAATGTTATATGCTCTAAGTCGTTCTCCGTCTCTCATAAATACATATTCTCCGAACAGATTGAGCATTTGAATCCTTTTTAGAATCCACAGTCCGCTTTCTGGAACAACCACATCTCTTATTCCTGCTTCTGTCTTAGGGAAATCACGAACTTCATATACATATTGTCCAGATTCATCTTTATAGCGTATCTCTGTTCGATTTATATGTATAACATTTCCATAAATATCCTCTGGCTTTAAGACTACTAATTCTCCAATTCTCATACCTGTTTTAAACAGAAGAAGAATTGCCAAATTAACAATATTAAGGTCTTCTTCCAAATAAGCTATCACTCTAGGCATCTCATTTTCATTAAAAACAAGCTCCTCTGTTTTTTTCTTTGTCTTTCGAAACGCTTTCCTAGGTATCTCAATATCTCCCATAACATCTGTGATAGAAAAACAAATATACTTTTTCTTCTTAGCGTACTTAAAAATTCCTAAAACTAATGTACGAAGATTTGCAAAACCCTTTACTGTTAATTCTTTTTCGTGAATTGTATTAAGAATAAAATCCTCAATTTCATATTCTTGAACAGACTTTATCTTTCT
This sequence comes from uncultured Eubacteriales bacterium, assembly GCA_900544525.1. Classification (GTDB taxonomy): domain Bacteria; phylum Bacillota; class Clostridia; order Lachnospirales; family Lachnospiraceae; genus Scybalomonas. The sequence goes on along the minus strand of UQVN01000329.1, from coordinate 834 downwards.
ATCTCCAAAATTCCCGAAACATTGATTGTATTGTTGTTTATATCGATCAAATGTACTTTTGGAAATTTCCTCTCTTTCTAGTTTCTTATCAAGCCATTCGTTAAATATTTCCTTAATTGTAGGATTTTCTTCCTTCTCCTTCCAATTACCAATAACAACTTGTTCTATTTCTTCTTTACTATTTCTTTTAACTCTTTTTCTCTTGTTTGAAGAATCTGGGATATATGTGTACCACTTTCCATCTTTTCCTTGATAAATTTCATATGGATGACTTTCTAAAATTTCTTCTCTTCTTTTCATTTCTATCATATTTTGCACGCATGATAAATCAATTATACCGTTTTGAATTGCATAATTCAACATATCTCGTTCAGATAGATTAAAATTTGACAAGCTCTCACCTCCTTCCTTTTTGTATTCCTTCCTTATATTATAGGTATTCTCTTCCTGTCTTCTTATCTCGAATCTGAATTCTTCCGATTAACTCAAAATCTGTTATATCCAGCAATTCCTCACAGAGATGTACTGCGTCTTTTGCCCTTTTATCTACTTTCTTTTCCTCTTTTTCCACTTTCACAATTGCTTTACCTGCGGTTGGATCTTTACAACCACTGGTATTATAAAATGTTTTGTTCACGCGCTTTCCCCTTTCTCTTGTTTATTTCCATCCATTTCCTATTGCATATTTGTTACAAAATTGTTACAATTTTGTTGTACTTAGCTAATACAAATATAAAATAAGGAGGACGAAACTATGTGTTTTAATTTCAATAGCTGTTCCGAGTTATTCCAGTATATCTGTAGCTTATTAAGCTGCTAATTATCTGCCCCAGA
>UQVN01000328.1 GCA_900544525.1 uncultured Eubacteriales bacterium | reverse complement strand
TTCGAAAAGTCTGGCTGTTGGTGTAAAATATAAGTATGCAAACCCCTATATTATTACACAAGAATTATACTTTGAATGAGGAAGGATATCAACTAAAACTTCCTTTAAACTTAGAAACAATTATTCCAGTAGATGATTCTGCGCGGTTGCTGAGTCAGTTTGTGGAGGCTATGGATTTAACGGACTTATATTCTACTTATGAAAGAATAAATACAGTATCGCCAAGAACACTCTTGAAGATTGTTTTATATTCCTATATGAATGGTGATTATTCCTCTCGCTCTATGGAATTGAACTGTAAGCGAGATATTAATTTCATGTATCTTTTAGAGGGAAAACCAGTTCCTGACCATGCCACTTTTGCCCGTTTCCGAAGTATTCATTTTGCTCCGTGTGCGAAACGAATTCTCGCTGAAATGTCTAATCTCCTTTACGAACTTGGAGAAATTTCGGGAGAAACGATTTTTATAGACGGTACAAAAATCGAAGCCTGCGCCAATAAATATACATTTGTATGGAAAAAGACGGTAACCAAAAATCAGGCGAAGTTGCTGATTAAAATCGCCGATCTCATTGCAGAATGTGAGCAACTTTATGGTATTCGGATTGTTCACGGTGATACTGTTAAAATGAAACACGTAAAACGGTTACGCAAAAAGCTGTACGCATTAAAACAAGAAGAAAACATTGTATTTGTACATGGTATTGGGAAACGAAAAACTCAGCTGCAAAAGAGTATCGAAACATTAGAAGACTATCTGGACCGTTTAAAAGGATATACAAAAAAACTGCATATTTGTGGAAAAAGGAACAGTTATTCTAAAACAGATCCGGATGCCACCTTTATGCGGATGAAAGAAGACGCAATGGGAAATGGACAGTTAAAGCCAGCATTTAATTTACAGCATGGCGTTGATTCTGAATACATTGTATGGCTGACAATCGGACCACAGCCCACAGATACTACCACCTTAATTCCCTTCTTAAAGGAAACAGAAGAATATCTGACATTTAAGTATCAAAAAATCATTGCAGATGCTGGATATGAAAGTGAAGAGAATTATGTATTTCTAGATCAAAATCAGCAGTTGGCATTTATCAAACCATCGAATTATGAAATAGCAAAAAAGAGAAAATATAGAAACGACATCGGCCGTATAGAAAATATGAAGTATGATGAAAAAAGTGACTCTTATATTTGTAAAAATGGGAAACAGCTGCCCTTTACACATCTCCGTCGCTCTAAATCTAAAACCGGATATATCAGTGAAAAAAACATTTATCAATGTAAAGAATGTAAAGATTGTCCTTACAAGAAAGAGTGCATCAAGGGGAATAACTGTAAAACACCAATAGAAGAGAGAAACAAAGTGCTTTCCGTAGCAAAAACATTTTTGAAATATCGGGAGGAAGATTTGGAGCGGATTCTTTCTGACAAAGGAATTCTTCTTAGAATAAATAGAAGCATCCAAGCAGAAGGATCTTTTGGTGAACTGAAACAGGATATGCAGTTTCGCAGATATTTGAGTCGTGGCACAGCGAATGTTCTTGCTGAAAGTGTTTTGCTGGCAATGGCAAAAAATGTAAATAAACTTCATAACAAAATCCAAAAAGGGAAAACTGGAAGGCATTTATTTCCTTTGAAGAGTGCATAAATTTAGAGAATCCAAAATTTTTTTCAAATCCAGTTTTGGGTTGTATTAAAGTACGGCTTTTTTACGAAAAAGCTATTGTTTCAATAGAAACAGAGCAACTATATAGCGAAAATCAGAAAAAAGGAAGCTGCCGCTTCACGATTTACTAATCGTTAAAGCGACAGCCCCTTTTGCGTTGATATGATACGATAACTAAAATCGTATAAAAGTGGAAAGTAAAATGAAGGAAAATAAAAATTTAGAGTTTAAATCCACGATTACAAATACCTTTTTAAAAACAGTTAGTGCATACAGAAGAAGTGATACAGCATCAATAGAAGCAGACCAGGCAGAACTGAAAGAGCTTGTTTTGCAAGGAAGTAATTTATATTTTGAAGAGCTGCCTTGCGGAAGGGCGGACTTAGCATTTAAGGAATTGAATAGTAAGTTAATGGAAAAAATTGGGTATAACGGCTGTATCGGAAGATATTTTGTGTACCCTTGGGTTGTTTACGAAAGATAAAAAATATAATAATGCAGCAGCATTGCTTTCTGATGAAAACGATTTCTATGGAATTGATATGGCCCGGTTTGGAAATTCGATAAATGAAATTATGGATAGAGAAACAATCGAAAAAACATCGGTACTAAAACAATACGATGCAGCAGTCAGTATGATTAAAAGATATTATCAATATGAAGAAATATCCGGAATTGAACGAAAAAAAATAGACTTAATACCTGAGAACGCTTACCGTGAAGCGATTGCAAATTCTTTAATACATCGGGATTGGAGCATAAATTCTCATATCCGTATATTGATGTTTCGAGACAGAATAGAAATAAAATCTCCCGGTGGGTTACCGAAAGGAATAACGGCAGACGAGTATGTAAATGGTGATATTTCCTGTTTGAGAAATCCTATATTAGGAAACGTGTTTTTTAGAATGAATTATGTAGAAATGTTTGGAACCGGAGTAAAGCGTATTTTATTTGCTTATAAAGATGCAAAAATAAAGCCTAAATTTGAGATTACAGATAATGTAATAAGTGTGACATTGCCTATAATCAATAATCATTATAATGTGACGGAGGATGAAGGAAAAATTATAAATATTTTA
>UQVN01000327.1 GCA_900544525.1 uncultured Eubacteriales bacterium | reverse complement strand
ATATGTTATTATGGGAAATAATACGAAAAATATGTGTTTTTTTATGAAAAATATGTGTTTTGAAAAAAATAAGTACTCTCGAGTATCCTCTTTAGAAATTTCCCAGAAGGGAGAAGAGCTATATACATTTTGAAAAGAGTGTGCTATAATTCATTTACGTAAAGGCAATGAATCAGAAACTATGTTTTTAAAGTTTATGACCAATGCCTGTAAATATGAGAAACTAAAGAAACGTATTTCTCATGGTATTCGGCCAACACGAATGGTTGCGAAGCAACGAGTCGTGCATTAGCACCAATTCGTGATAATATATCTCCATAAGGAAAAATCCTAGTGAGAGAGAAGAAAAAGGAGAAAAGCAATGAGCGAAAATTGTAACCATAATTGTGGAAGTTGCTCAGAAAACTGTAGCCAACGTGCAAACGACAAGAGTCAGTTTTTAGCGCCTCTTCATCCACAAAGCAAAGTAAAAAAAGTAATCGGAATTGTCAGCGGAAAAGGTGGAGTTGGGAAATCTTTAGTCACTTCTTTACTCGCTGTAAAAATGAATTACCGTAATCATAAAGTTGGAATTTTAGACGGAGATATTACTGGACCATCCATTCCAAAGGCATTTGGTTTACACGATCCATTAATGGGTACCAAAGATGGAATGATGATTCCTGCAAAAACTCCAACAGGAATTGATATTGTTTCTACAAACTTAATTCTTCCAGATGAAACAGATCCTGTTATTTGGAGAGGACCTGTGATTGCTAATGTGATTAAGCAATTTTGGAGTGAAGCAATTTGGCAAGATATTGATTATATGTTTGTGGATATGCCTCCAGGAACTGGGGATGTTCCATTAACGGTATTCCAGTCACTTCCAGTGGATGGAATTATTATCGTAGCGTCTCCACAGGAATTGGTATCTATGATTGTAGCAAAAGCAGTGAAAATGGCTCAGAAAATGGAAGTTCCAATTATTGGATTAGTGGAAAATATGAGTTATGTAGAATGTCCAGACTGTGGTAAAAAGATCGAAATATTTGGTAAGAGCCATATTGATGAAATTGCACAGCAGTACGGACTTCCTGTCTTAGCAAGAATTCCAATTAATCCAAAAGTTGCAGATATGGTAGACGAAGGAACGATCGAGTTCTTTGAAGAAAACTGGTTTGACGATGCAGCTGAATTATTGGAGAACTTATAAAAATTGATAAGAGTTTTTATAAGGCTCTTTTATAAGGCGCATAGAAGCAAAATAGAAAATCGATTACCGATTATAGAAGAAAAAGTAGGGTTGTAGAAATAAGACAGCCCTGCTTTTTTCATGCGATAGGAAGTGTGATAAGAAATTTTATTTTCGATCGCATAAAAATTCGATCACATAAAAAGTATTGTACAAGACAAAGTGTGAAATGCTACAAGTAACGGAACGTGGCCAAAAGTGTAGAATACACACTTTATTTTAGGAATACCATAAGGAGAAAAGAATATGATTGAAACACTTTATCATGAAATAAAATCCTATGTTCCAAAAAATGAACAGGAAATGCAGGATCAAAAAGTAATGCTAGATTATATTACAACATTTGATAATATTTTAGTAAGAGAAAATGAATTTGCTCATTTTACGGCCTCTCCTTGGATTATCAATGAGGAAGGGACAAAAGTGCTTCTTGTTTATCATCGAATTTATGATTCATGGGGCAGGTGTGGCGGTCATAGCGATGGAGAAGCCGACCAGTTAGGAGTGGCATTAAAAGAAGGAAGAGAAGAAACGGGATTAACTTCTATTCGACCATTATCAAAAGAAATATTGGCGATTGATATTTTACCAGTTCCTTCTCATAAAAAGAATGGAAAGTTTGTCAATAGTCATGTCCATTTAAATGTTACTTATTTATGTGTTGCTGATGAACAAGAAGAGTTACATCATAAAGAAGATGAAACAAAAGGGGCCATGTGGGTACCGTTAGAGGAAGTCTATGAAAAAGTCAGCCAGTGGGATAAAGAGATGATTCCTGTTTATCAAAAGTTAAATGAACAAGTAAAAAGATGGAAAGAGAAAAATTAAGTGCAGAAATCATTCTCCGATTACTTGAATTTGACACATTTTCATAGCATTCAAAGCATTTTGGTGGCTTTCTTTTGTGACACCAGCGCAACAAGAGGCATCGACTATAATCGTAGCTTCAGGAGCAAATGCTTTTATAATCATGGCATTGGAAATAACGCAAATATCTGTACAAACGCCAATTAACTCAATGGTATCAAAATTTTGTTCTACAATGTATTGAGCAAGAGGAATACTGCCAAAGGAAGGTTTACAAAAGCAAGGATAGTTGTTTTCATAAGGAAGTAAAGATTCTATTAATGCCCAACCGTCACTATTTTCAATACAATGAACGACTGGTAACTGTTTGCCTTCTTGGGTTTCTAAGTAATTATTTTGGTGAGTATCTTTTGTAAACACGATGTTATCCTTATTTTGAATATAGGTTTCAATTTTTGATTGGACTGCAGGAAGAATAGCAACAGCTTCTTTTGTACCTAAAGCCCCATCAATAAAGTCTTTTTGCATATCAATAACAACTAATAATTTTTTCAAGAGAAAATCCTCCTTTTTCGTTATATTATGCTTCATTGTATCGGATTTTTTGTTCTGACGTCAAGGGATAGAAGGAATAAAAAAGCAACTATTGTTTGAAAATAAAAATAAGTAGAAAAATAGGAAAGATTTTATATAGTTTTTATATCTATTGTATTGATTTATTAATGAGTTTTACATAT
>UQVN01000326.1 GCA_900544525.1 uncultured Eubacteriales bacterium | reverse complement strand
AAATCCTCCTATCTATTTTTATACAAACAAAATATAAATTCCTTCATATACTATAGTATAAAAGAAAGGAGTATATTATGAATCTAAATTATGAAAATGACGACAACTCTTTATACGAAATGGATATGGAGTGTTTAAAAGAACAACAAAAGAGCCCAAGAGAAATTTTAATAGAACATGAGGGGGTAGAGAGCATGGGAATTCAAGGAAATTGTGAAAGAAAGGAATTTGCTCGAGAAAGAGAAATTGATTTTGAAAGAATGAATATGGAAAGAGGCTGCGGCTGTAGAGAAAATGACTTTAGAAAGGGCGAAAGACGAGAGGAACGCCGAGAAGAACGCCGAGAAGAACGTCGAGAAGAAAGAAGAGGCGAGTGCCGAGAGGAACGCCGAGAAGAACGAAGAGAAGAAAGAAGAGGCGAGTGCCGAGAAGAACGAAGAGAAGAACGAAGAGGTGAGAGACGAGAGGAACGTCGAGAAGAACGAAGAGGTGAGAGAAGAGAAAGAGGATGCTGTGGACGCTCATCACAGAAAAATCGATCAAACAGTTGTAATAGTTGTGGAAACAATCAGGTACTTTTATTACTTTTATTGTTATGCTGTTGTAGATAACAAAAAATAATTAGGAATTTTGAGAAACGAAATAAAGTGAAATAAAAATAAGAGAATAGAGGCTGTTGCAAAATATGAAATTTCAAATAGAAAAAATTATTTTGCAACAGTTTCTTTGTGTTTTAATAAAGAACACATGTTCGAGAAAACTATTTACAAATTTGGACAATTTTGGTATAATGACCATAAATCATTTGTTTATAAAATGTAATACATAAGTGATAGAAGCTATGCGAGAAGTTCCCAAAGCGTGCTTCTCATCGTTGTTTTTCATCAATTGATAAGGAGAAAAGGAGAAGAAGAGATGGGTTTGTTTAAGCGCAAAAAGAAATCAGTAAAATTTGAAAAAGAAGGATTGAAAAGAGGGAAGATAGGAAAGACATTGTCCTATATGATGGCAGTGCCAATGGACCCTTCGATTTTAAAAAATACAGATGAAATGATAGAACGATTAAAAGAAGTTCAGGGAATTCAAGTTCATCGAGTGGAGGAGAGGAATAATGAAGAAAGAGAACAGTTATTATTTCTCACTTATCAAGAAGAAGAATACGTAGTTGGGTTTTATCAAGGGCATTATGAGCATCCAGGATATTATCGATGGCAGCATATTTTTTCAGTGAAAGAAAGGGAAACCTTTAAAAGGGAAGGAGAAGGTTTGCTTACATGGATGGTATTTGGAGAAAGTAATATCAATTCCTTTCATTTACAAATAAAGATACTAAATGCCTTTGTTCCTAATATGGTAGGAATTATTGATTTTAGTAGTGAAAAGATATTGTCAGGAAGATGGGCGAAATTAGCGAGTCAGTCATTAATTCCCCCTGCGCCATCTTATTTATATACGATTCAAGCGGTTGTTGGAGGAGAAGACGAGAATGTTTGGTTACATACCCATGGATTGAATCGATGTGGTGCTATTGATTTAGAGATTCTTGGATTAACAAGGGACAATTATGAAGCATTGAATAGTGTGATTTTAGTTCTAGCAGAAAAGATAGTGACAAGAGGGGAGTTTGATGACGAGGAAGCACCCATTTATACTGCACGTTTAACAACAAAAGACGTATTAATGACTACATGGATTGATTATAGAAGGGCAAGCGAATATTATCCAGAAGGGACATTAGGACAAGTTCATTTGCGAGAAGATGCCCATGAAGAGAATAGAGGAGTTATATTTTGTTATCCTACAGAAACGGATTATAAAAAAAGAAATTTTGTGCCTTTAGATCGCTATGCAGAAGTATTGGCTGAAAATCCAATTGTTTATTATACGACAGAAGAGACGAATAGAATGAGTCAATTAGCAAAGGAAAGACTTCCTTACTTAGAATTTCTATATAATAAAGGATTGGATGAAGAGGAAGTATTATTAATTAAAATTGGACTAGATGTAGATGAGAAATATAGGCAAGATGTAGATGAGAAAGAACACATTTGGTTTCAATTAGAAGGAATTGATGTCGGGCGACAAGTATTTTATGGAGTATTGACACAAGAACCTTATTTTATAGAAGGACTTCATGAAGGGATGGAGAAAGAGTTGCCATTTGAGCGCTTGACAGATTGGATTTTCTTTGGAAAAGACGGAGATGAGATTACACCAGACAGTGTTTATTTATTAGAAAATGAATAAAAACAAAAATATGGGCGGAAAATTCCGCCCATATTTAAGAATAAAGCTTTTTAGAAATTAGCAGATAGAGCAACCATTACCACATCCACAAGAATTTCCGCCACATCCGCAGATTAAGAGTAAAAGGATAATTAAATCAAATCCGCCATTGCAGCCGCAGTTATCCTGGCAACCGCTACCGAAGAAGCCACTGCCATTACCATTACCACAGCAGCAGAATAAAAGAATTAAGAGAATCCAGTTATTTCCAAAACCTCCGTTACCACATCCACAAGAATTTCCACCACAGTTTGTTGCTGCTAAATCACTCATTATGAAACCTCCAAATATTTTTGATTACAATATATACTATGCGGTACGGCTTGTTCGCTTTACACATTTTAAAAAATATTTTTTTTGAGAAAAGCAAAGTATGGAAAAGTAATTGTATACATGCATTTTTTGTGATATAATGAAGGCAATGGGCCAAGCACCAAGTGTTTGGCGAATACAACAAGGATCATGAACATAGTTCATGCTATAATAAAAAAATA
>UQVN01000325.1 GCA_900544525.1 uncultured Eubacteriales bacterium | reverse complement strand
AGTGTAGCTGGATATATAGCATTTAGAAGAAAAGAAGATTAATTTTTTGGCAATCTAAAATAACCTGGGGTTCTGGGGTTTTAGATACTAAATCATAACGGGGAAAAGTTGTTCCCCGTTTTTTTGTATCTTTCTATGAGAAAATGTACTTTTATTTGATATCTGTATTTTTGATTGGATACATGTGATATGTGGCATCATCATTGAGGCAGTACATGACCCTGTTTTTAAATCTATGCCAGTTAAGATATCCATTTGAACTATGTTTGAGTAATTTTATTGATTTATTTCTATTTTCAATGATTCCATTGGAAATGCGTTTCCCATCTGCTCTTATAAATGAATTGACGATTTCCCGTTTCCATTTAGTAAGTGTATTTGCAAAATCTTTCATTTCTTTAATAGGACTGCTTTTAAATAGGGTAATCAGTTCGTCGATATTTTTTTTGGCACTGTCATAAGAAGAATCCCTGTAAAAAACATCCAGCTGATATTTAAGGTCATAAGCTAAATCTAATTCCCGATCATCCCTGATCATATAGTCAAAAATATCATAGTAGTTGAAATATCCCTGAAGTACTTTATTATATTTCTTTTCTACATTGGGATCGTATATGCACTTGTTGTTATTGGAGAAGAGCATCCAGTGGAATTTTTTCAAAACATAATAATGTCTGGATACTTCTGATAATTCATTTTTTTCAGCTTCGGTAAGGTTTTCTTTTTTGTTAAGGTAATTTTTTCTGGAGTAATAGCGATTCATGGAATTGATTCTTACTTTATCCAGTTTTCTGTGAAATTCCTGCTTGACATGATAGTGATCAACAGCACATAAGGCATCAGGAAACATAATTTTAGAAACAACACGATATGATTCCCACATGTCGAATGATACAACTTTAACTTTTTTTCTTTCTGATAAAGGAATATTAAAGAAATAATCCATCAGTACCTGTTTTCTTCTTGATGGAAGTACATCAACGATATTTTGTGACTGAAAATCAAGAAGAACACAGATGTATCTGCTTTTTTCGGATTTAAAAGCATAAACTTCATCAATGCACAGATATTGAGGAAGCTGCCTTCTTGACATGCAGACAAATGAATCAAAAATATGAGCGGCAGTTGTCTGTGAAATATGATAACGCTGAGCTACATCTTTAAATGTTGCAGCAGGATGCTTCAAATCTCTAAGGATATTATATACAGTCGCTAAGGAGATTCGTGAACCGGCAACAGAAAAAGGATTAAGTTCATAGAATGTTTTATTGCATTTTTTGCATCTGTATCTTCTGGCTCGATAATCAATCACACATCTATGACTGGTCAAAACAGTGGATAGGTTACACTAAATTGGACAGTTTTTAAGAGAACTGTTACAATAGAAAATCAAGAAATGAGGTAATCTGAAATGGCAAGAGAAAGAAGAACTTACAGTGATGAATTTAAACAGAAAATGGTCGAATTATACAACAGCGGAAAACCAAGAGCTGAGCTGGTTCGTGAATATGAACTGACTCCATCTGCTTTATCTTCATGGATCAAAAAGTACAATAATACTGGTTCGTTCCATGTCGAGGACAACCGCAGTGATGAAGAAAAAGAACTAATCAGACTCCGCAAGGAAAATCAGCGACTGAAGATGGAAAATGATATTTTAAAGCAAGCAGCGCTGATCATGGGACGAAAATAAATGTTATCATTTCCAATGCAGATAAATATCCGGTCAGCGCAATGTGTAAATTACTAGATATACCTAGATCATCATTATATTATAATCGTAATAATAAATTAAATAAGAAAAAATCCAATGATCATTATCTGACTGCTTTAGTAAAAGAAATATTTAAAAACAGTCGAAACAACTATGGTTCAAGAAAGATTAAAATAGAATTGGCTAAACTGGGCCATATTGTCAGTAAAAGAAGAATTAGACGTATTATGCAGGAAAATGGCTTAGTATCAAGCTATACAGTTAAACAGTATAAAGTACATCACGCAGCATGTAATAATGATAATATAGAAAATAGACTCAATCGTAATTTTAATCAAAAAGAGAGAATGAAGGTAGTAGTTAGTGATCTGACGTATGTTAATGTGGATGGAAAATGGAATTATATATGTCTTATGTTAGATCTATATAACAGAGAGATTGTAGGATATGCAGCCAGTAAGAATAAAAATGCCAAGTTAGTAGAAAAAGCACTCTATTCAATAAAATATGATTTACGAAAAGTAGATTTGTTTCACAGTGATCGAGGAAATGAATTCAAAAATGAAGATATTGAAAATGCATTAAAGGCATTTAATATAAACAGGTCATTAAGTGCTAAAGGATGTCCGTATGATAATGCAGTTGCTGAAGCAACATATAAAATTATAAAATGGTACTATGTCAAGAAAAAGTACCAGTTAAATAGAAATTTTTCTATTTAACTTCGACATTTGAAAAATTCTGATTCATAATTATTTGGACTCATATAACCGCAATGATTATGAATTCTTACTGTGTTATAAAATGTCTCAATATACTCAAATACTAATTGATATGTTTGTCTATAATCCATTATTTTGAATCGATTTAGCCATTCTCTTTTTATCAGTGAATGAAACGATTCTATACACGCATTATCCCATGGAGTTCCCTTTTCTGAATAGCTTCTTTCCATTTTCATCGTTATTTTTTGATATTCTTCACTTGTAAACTGCACTCCACGATCTGAACTATACCGAATTCGGTATAGTAGCGACTATGCCGAAGAAAAAACTATACCGAAGTTTTGGATACGTCGGATGAAA
>UQVN01000324.1 GCA_900544525.1 uncultured Eubacteriales bacterium | reverse complement strand
ACTCCCAATCCGTCCATGAACCAACCATACCATTAAAAAGAAATTTCCTATGGCTCTTTATACTTGTTTGCTTGGCTAATAAAGTATAAACCAAAAAGTATATAAAGAAATTTTTTTCCTATTATTCCATATATCATAAATAGCACTCCTGCTATCATGAATAAATTTTTAGCTGATAATCCATTCATTCTCAATCTCTCCTTTGTAAATTCTAATTTAATACTTCATCAAGAAATATTTATTGTATTACTTACACTTTTTCCAGATATTCTGCTGGTACTTCCTTTGTCAACCACACACCATTTACAGAACGATAAAACTGATATCCTGCTTCTGCCATTCCTTTACTATTCACTTGATAAATCACTGGCTTTCCATGCCTTTTTCCAACTTTCCTAGCAGTTTCCATATTATCCGATAAATGTACATATAGCCTTAACTTTGAAATAAGCCCTTCACTATCAATAGAGGAAACATATTTCTCACCTGTTCCATGATAAAGAATATTAGGTGGTAAAATCTCTTCAAGTTCCACATCAACAGGAATCGAATGACCTTGATTTGCACGTATCAGTGTCTTATCTTCATTAAAGGAATATCTTTGTTTATCATCTGCGATCAAAGTATGTCCAAAGCATGGTAACATTTGATTATCTTCTATTATCTTTCTTTTGTGTGCTTATTAATCCCACTATATCTTCACACAACTATGGAACTTGTATCAAATTTTGACATACAAAATTTATTTTTTCCTATTCCTAATTTCTGCATTAAAGGAGTCCAATTCCAATAATACATCCCTATCATTGAATTTAAAGTCCACCTCAACCATCTTAAGAACTTTAATTAAATCATCTATCTTGTTAATGCATCTTTCTGGATATATGGTCACTACATTCCAAAGTTCATAGAAACTATAGGATTGTTTTGCATTTTCTTCTGTATTGTCTCTATAACAAAACATTTTATAGGCACTATATAAATGAGCAACTCCCACCATATACTCACTATTAGATGGATGTTTTTTATATTCCTCAAACCGTTGAATAGCAAGAGAAATCTCTGTTATAAAACGAGTTTCATAAAACGATTTATCGTTTGCTTTCTTATATAGAACAAATCCAAGTATGGCATTTAAAATTAGAGATAGCAAGACTATTACCATTATATATTTCTTTTTCATAAAACGATTTCCTAAATTATCCTTCATCTAAACTTTGAACAAATCAACAACAAAAAGTCTCAAATATTTAGCCTTTTTATGTCTTGCAAGTTCAATGGCTTTCTTAAGCATGATACTTCCAATTCCTTTTCTTAAATAACTTACGTTACCTCCTTTCATTCTCATTTATTAATAATGCTACCTTCCTACTCCGGATAGTTAATCCATAGTTATATTCTCAATGGGATACTTTATCTTATTACTTTATATCTCAGTCTAATATAAGAATGTTTTAGAGTTTCACAAGATTCCAGCTGTAAAACTCCAAGTTTTTTTAAATCATCCATTGTAGTCAAAGACTCACCATCAATGAGTGTAGAAGTTTCTTTTCCACCAATTAATACAGGTGCGATAACAATATCTACATAATCAAATAGTTTTTCTCGAAGAAACATGGCATTTAATGTACCACCCGTTTGAATTGTAATCCTTTCACAACCATATTGGCACTTTAACTGCGTCAAAGCATTACGAAGATTCAATTTATCTTGATAAATAATATGCATATTGTCTGTTTTAACTCTAAAGGCTGGATGTTTTAAATTAGATGTAATTAAAACAAACTGTTTAGATAGCATCGTTAAATACTTAATTCCATGTTCTGTCAGATGACTATTATCAATCACAGCAAACGAAACTGGCGTCTTAGTTGGAAACATCTTTTCATTAACCCCAACTTTTGCTTGCACTCGTCCAGAATTTAGAGACCATAAATCCGTTGTCTGTTCGATTTCATAATACTGATTCAATCCTTCCTTGACACCTTCCATCAAAGGAAAATCTTTATCTACATCCATATTATCGGTTGATCCAGTACTAATTTTCCCATCTAGCGACATAAGCATAAACAGAGTCGTAATTGGTCTGCTACACATATATTCGATACCTCCTCAAATTTTATATCAGTTATTTCATTAATTATTTTCCTATCCCCTCTTTCTCCTTCATCCTTTTGACCTAAAATGGTAAGAAATCATACGATAACATTCATAGACTTTTGAAGTAATCTATGAGAAAATAAACAAAAAGGAAAAGGAGAATCCTATTATGAAAAGCACATTTATTAAAATTATTTTCTTATTATTTTCAATCATTATTTTAGGAATACTATCTCTCATTGTATTTAACGTATTTTTTAATACCCCTCAAAGAAAAGTATCAAAAGCCCTTGGCATTAATGCATCTTCCGGAAAAATACTTTCTCATATAGATACTCATGGTGGCTTTCATGGAGATGGTTACACCTACACCGTTTTACAATTTTCTGATGATTCTTACTGCGATAGAATCCCAACATCTGCACCTTGGCATTCACTCCCATTAAGCTCCTCTATGCAAACAATACTGTATGGAACTACAAAAGATTCCCAAATCACTTCCCCACTTTTCTCTGATGACAATGGAAATCCACTTTTTCCAAAAATAGAAAATGGGTTTTATTACTTTAAAGATCGACATTCTAAAAGCACGAATCCTTTTGATGATTCTGCTATATGGAATCGCTATTCTTATAATTTTACAATTGCAGTCTATGATTTTGATAGGAGAACTTTATATTTTGGAATGTTTGATACCTAAAATTTATTATAAATTT
>UQVN01000323.1 GCA_900544525.1 uncultured Eubacteriales bacterium | reverse complement strand
GCAAAAAAATTAGTATTAATATATAAAGTAGTTTTATAAAATACATTTATATAATTGGTATAAGGAAGGTGGAAATATGAAATATTTACTAGGGACAGATATAGGTACATCTGGGACAAAGACAATTCTTATGGATATAACAGGAAGATTAATTGCACAGGATTTGCAAGAGTATGATGTTATGACACCAAAGCCGTTATGGGCAGAGCAGTGGCCTGATGTTTGGTATCGTGCTGTAAAACGATCCATCAAAAATGTAATGGAACAAGCGAAAAAGGAAAGAAATATAGCAGCAGAAGATGTAAAAGGAATTGCTATTAGTGGATTATATGGAGGTTCTGGTATTCCATTAGATGAAAATATGGAGGCTGTAAGGCCTTGTATGATTTGGATGGATAGGAGAGCAGAAGAAGAGACAAAGTGGGTTTTAGAAACAATAGGGGAAGATAAATTGTTAGAGATTACCCATAATGGCGCGGATCCTTATTATGGGTATACAAAAATACTTTGGTTAAAAAATCATGAGCCAGAAAACTGGAAAAAAACAAAACTATTTTTACCTCCTAATGATTATGTAATTTATAAAATGACAGGAGAAATAGCCATTGATTACTCTTCTGCTGGAAATATTGGTGGAATTTTTGATATGAATCGAAGAGAGTGGTCGAAAGAGTTAATGGATAAGATGGGAATTCCAGTTTTTATGATGCCAGAGAGAATTGTAGAATCTACCGATATTGTTGGTGGGATAAAAAAAGACGTGGCAGAAGAATTAGGAGTATGGGAAGGAATGCCAGTCATTGCCAGTGGAATTGATTGTGGTGCTGCTAATATTGGACTTGGAGTATTCGAATCTGGTAGGTATGCAGCAGCAATTGGAACTTCTATGTGTGCAGCTTTGATTTCAGATAAACCAGTTAGAGGAAAAGGCTTAATTGTATGGCCATATCTTTATAAAGCAAAGAGTATGTCTTATTATTTTGCAGGAGGAAACACCGCAGGTGCCATTGTGAAATGGTTTCGTTCTATCTTTTGTCAATGGGAACTAGAGATGGAGAAACAAGGAGGAGAAAATACCTATGATATTTTAAACAAACAAGCAGAAGCTATACCAGTGGGAAGTGATGGAATTGTTGTTTTACCATATTTTATGGGCGAAAGAAGTCCTGTTTGGGATTCCGATGCAAAGGGGACAATTGTGGGTTTATCTTTAACTCATACAAAAGGGCATATTTATAGAGCGTTCTTGGAAGCGGTGGCTTATTCGCTTAGAGATGCAATGGAATCCACAGGAGAAAATTTAGGAGAATATATATTACTTGCAGGAGGAGTGACGAAGTCAAAGGTTTGGAAACAAATTTTTGCAGACGTCACAGGATATCCAGTTGTATGTCCAATTTATGATGTAGAAGCGAATATGGGAGATGTTATGTTAGCTGGAATTGGTACAGGAGTTTTCACTTATGAAGAAGTGAAGAAGTGGCAAGTGTTAGATGAAAAAATTATGCCAAATGAAAAAAATCATCAGTTATACAATGAGTACTTTAAAGTCTATAAAAGCATTTATCAAAATTTAAAGAACGATATGAAACAAATAACAAAACTACAGAAAAGATAGTAAGGAAGAGTGAATAGAAGAAATGATAATACTTTGTATTAGGAAGTGAGGAGGAAAGAATATGGAGAAGATGATGAAAGTAGCAGTTATGAGTGAAATTGGAAAAATTGAATACACAAAGAGGCCAATACCAAATATAAAAGAGGATGAAGTATTAGTAAAATTGGAGTATGTAGGTATCTGTGGAAGTGATATGCATTACTATGAAAATGGAAAAATTGGAGATTATATTGTAAAGCCTCCATTTGTTTTAGGCCATGAACCTAGTGGAGAAGTGATTCAAGTGGGAGAAAAGGTGAAAAATTTAAAAGTGGGGGATAAGGTTGCATTAGAACCTGGAAAGACTTGTGGTAAGTGCAAGTTTTGTAAAGAAGGAAAATATAATTTATGTTCTGATGTTGTATTTTTTGCGACACCTCCTGTAGATGGTGTTTTTCAGGAATATGTTTCTCATCCAGCAGATTTATGTTTCCGATTACCAGATAATGTGAGTACATTAGAAGGAGCTTTAATAGAGCCATTGGCAGTAGGATTTCATGCAGCTAATCAAGGGGAAGCTCATATTGGACAAAGTGCTATTGTATTTGGAGCTGGGTGCATTGGGCTTGTATCTATGATGGCGTTAAAAGCGTGTGGAGTTTCGAAAGTTTTTGTTGTAGATATTGTGCAAAAAAGATTGGATAAGGCTTTAGAATTAGGGGCAACAGGGGTTATTCATGGAAAAAAAGAGGATGTGCTAAAAAAAGCAAATGAGCTAACAAAAGGAAATGGATTTGATCTTGCTATCGAAACTGCAGGCACAGAGTTAACAGCCAATCAAGCGATTCAAGTGGTATGTAAAGGAGCAAATATTGTTCTTGTTGGTTATGGAAAAACAGGAATGATGAATTTGATGATGAGTCTTGCACTTGATAAAGAAATAACATTTAAAACTGTGTTCCGATATCGAAATATCTATCCACTTGCTATTGAAGCAGTGGAGCAAGGAAAGGTTAATTTAAAAGGATTAGTAACACATATATTTGATTTTGATGCAATTCAAATTGGGATGGACCGAAGTATTGCTGAAAAAGATGAAATAGTAAAAAGTGTTATAAAAATAACGAAATAAAGAGAAAAATATATGAGAATTTACTAAAAATAATGAAAAAAATTTGTATGATATTGGGAATTGTATAATTTGAGAAAAAGCTATAAGATATAT
>UQVN01000322.1 GCA_900544525.1 uncultured Eubacteriales bacterium | reverse complement strand
TTTGAGAAAATGACAGAAGAATGGTTGGATTTTATAGTAGCGTGTCGTCAAGGAAAATCCCATAAATATGACATTGTAGAAGGTCCAATGGCAGACGATACTATTTATAATTATATCCAGAATTTTATTGATGGTAAAATATCCAGAGCAGCATTTTGGGAATTAGTAAAATTTAAGTATCCTACCCATCAAATTAGTTTTCATACTATTTCTGCACTGGATACGTTAACATTTATAGGAAGTGAGACTGTATATGGCAAGAAAAAATAATAATGCTTTGTTTTTTACATGTAGTTTAATTGAATATATTGGGAGAAAAGTAAAGCAAAAAAGAAGTGAAGTAGTGGAGACTTTAGGGTACGAACGAATAGAGCGAATTTATGAGTATGCGGATGTATTTCATTGTGAACCTATTGAAAAAGTAGCTGATGAATTTATTGAGGAAAGTAACCTTAAGATGGGAACATTTGACAATGAAAAACAATGTAAATATGTAATTCCAGATTATTGGAGCATAGGTGAAGTGTACGAAAGACTAATAGAAGATATTTATGCAGAATGTGAAATTGTGAAAGGAATTTGGGAAGTCTATCATTCATGGATTGATGAACATATTTCAGATTACAATACAGATTTTTATTATCAGCCTAGAGATTATATTGCCGCATGTTATGAGGAAGGAGAGATATTATAATGATGAAAGAGGTGAAATTATGGGAATGGGAGTAAAAGTGAAAGTCTGGGGAGATTATGCATTGTTTTCGCGTCCGGAATTAAAAGTAGAACGATATTCTTATGATGTAATAACTCCATCAGCAGCAAGAGGGATTTTAGAAGCAATTTATTGGCATCCGGGAATGAAATGGGTTATTGATAAAATATATGTAAAAAATCCAATTAATTTTACCAGTGTACGAAGAAATGAAGTGAAAAGCAAAATTTCTGCAAATAATGTTCTGTCAGTATACAATGGCGCTGAAAAGCCTCTGTATATCAGCAGTAAAGAGGAAATTGTTCAGAGGGCATCTATAATTTTGACAAATGTAGAGTATGTAATTGAAGCTCATTTTGATATGACGGAAAGAGCAAATGCGACGGATAATCCTGGAAAGTTTAAAGATATCATAATGAGACGTTTAAGAAGAGGTGAGTGCTATCATATGCCATACTTCGGATGTAGGGAATTTCCGGCACACTTTGCATTATGTGGAGATGAAGAAATTAAGACAGCATATGATGAGGTGGAAGAAAAGGATTTGGGGTTGATGCTGTTTGATATGGATTATACAAATAGTGCAAACATCAGTCCAATGTTTTTCAGAGCAATTATGAATCGGGGAGTGATAGACCTGCGGAATTGTGAGGTGATACGATGATTTTACAGGCTCTTGTGAAACACTATGAAAATCTGGTCGAAGAAGAGAAGGTATCAAAACAGGGATGGTGCAGTGCAAAAGTATCTTATGAGATTGAATTGTCTAAAGAAGGTGAAATAAAAAATATTATTTGTTTAAAAATAGAAGAGGAAAGAGGGAAAAAAACGGTAATAAGACCTCAAAATTTATTAGTTCCGGAAATGGTAACGAGATCTTCAGGAGTTTCTGCTAATTTTTTATGTGATAATGCAAAATATCTTTTGGGCATTAGTCAGGAAAACGATGAAAAGAATAAAAAGAGGGCAGAAGAATGCTTTTGGGCAGCAAGGGACAAGCATTTATCTTTATTAAATCATGCAGAAGGTGAGATGGCAAAAGCAATTTGTTTGTTTTTTCAAAAATGGAAACCGGAAAAAGCTATGGAATATCCTGGAATTAGTGAAAATTGGGAGGATATTACAGATGGTGGTAATTTGGTTTTCGGAATGGGAACACACTATGCTCAGGATGATGTGCAGATTAAGCAGATTTGGGATAATCGTAAAAAGGAAATTAATCAAGAGACAAAAGGTATTTGTCTTGTAACCGGAGAACAGGCAGAAATTTCCAGAATTCACAGAGGAATTAAAGGAGTACCGGGGGCGCAGTCAAGTGGAGCTGCTTTAGTTTCTTTTAATGCTCCGTCTTTTGAGTCTTATGGTAAAGAACAAAGTTATAATGCTCCAGTGGGTAAATATGCTGAGTTTGCATATACAACAGCACTGAATTATCTACTGTCAGATAGAAAATATTCTCTTCAAATTGGTGATACAATGGTTGTTTTTTGGGCAGAAAGCGGAAAGACGGATTATCAGGACGCATTTTTGGAATGTATGGAGCCCCCTGTAGATAATCAAGAGGAGTTAAAAGGATTATTTGAAAGAATACAAGAAGGAAAACCAATTATAATCAAAGGAAATGAATTAAATCCGGAGCAGAGGTTTTACATATTAGGTTTGGCACCAAATGCAGCAAGATTATCCGTACGTTTCTTTTACGAGAATTCATTTGGGAAAATTTTGAAAAATATTTCTGAACATTATAAAAGAATGGAAATTATAAAACCCAAATGGGAAGAAAATCAATATTTAGGCGTACAGGAAATGTTGTTTGAAACAGTAAATAAAAAATCTACAGATAAAAAGCCTATATCTAATATGGCGACAATGACTTTTCGTGCAATTTTATCAGGAGATAGATATCCGGCAAGATTATATTCAGATACATTGATTCGCATTCGCGCAGAACAAGACGAAAAAAAGTTAAGTTGGAAGAGAATGTCAATTATTAAAACATATTTAATACATAATTATAAATGGAAGGAAGGAGAAAACTATATGGGATTAAATGAGGAAAGTAATGATATTGCGTATGTATTGGGGAGATTGTTTTCTGTATTGGAGTCAATACAGGCAGATGCA
>UQVN01000321.1 GCA_900544525.1 uncultured Eubacteriales bacterium | reverse complement strand
CATAAAATTTAGAAATTTTATAAGTTTTATTTCGTATTGTAAATTCCATTATTTTCTCCCTGGAAGAAATCCATCTCCTTGTACAAACTGATTCCAATATGTAATTGTATTCATATAGTTTTCATAATCGGTTGGAGTTCCCCAACCAATATATCGATCAACCTCAAATACTTTTACAATATATCCCAGCTCCATTGTATGTCTTATGACTTCATCTACATAGAACTCACCATTTACTCGATCATTTTCTTGAATCATTTTTTTGGCTGCTTCCACAAATATGCTACCTTCTTTAAACCAAAAGGTTGCAACAATCGCATGATCCTCCATTGGAGTATCAGAAACTGCTTTTTTAATGGATAATTCTTGAATTATTCCTGTGTCATCTGGAATCACCCAACCATAAGCATTTGGGTTATCTAAAACAGATTCATTATGGCGATATGTGAATACAATAACATCACTCTCTTTAGTTAATTCATGGAACTTCTCAGTATTTATTACCATACCATTATCGCATCCAGCAATTAATAATGGAATATCATTATCAATTCTATCCTCTGCTAACAAACAAGTACATGCTTGTCCTTCTGTTAAATGTTCCACAGAAATAAAATTTGCTTTTGGAAAATGTTGTCTAATTTTATCTTCCACTCCATCTTTTTTATGAAAATATCGATCAATATAAGTAACATTGGAACCATCATCTAAAACTTCTGGTAAATCATATGTGGCACACACAACCATTGGTAATTTATTTCCAGTTCGTCTATCAATTGTTTCAATGACTGGCTTATGTTCTTTGTATCCAGCATCTATAAAACGTTGTCCTGCTCCTGCCATCGGAATAATAATATTGGTCATTTTATTTAAAACCTCCTTGTACACTCTGTCCAAAAGAGATAATCCTTTAAATCTTCTGGAGTTCCCCATTGACAAAATTGCTCTACATTTGTAGGTATCCAAACTTTAAGTCCATCTTTTACCATAAAGTTATAAGGTAAACTTGCATAATATTCTCCATTAATATTGATATCACTATCCACCAATTTCTGGCAATATTGTTTCAATAATTGTCCATTTTTGAAATAATAAACTCCTGGTGAATGTTTGGATTTCGTCTTATCTTCTTCAAAAGAGTATTTCTCACGTATTTCAATCAAGTTATCCTCGTCATCTGTGAGGCAAGATGCATATACATTTTTAGAAATTAATAAATGGGGATGAAATCCAGTATAACAAGGAACACAGCCATCACAATCTCTTTTTGCAACTTCTATTTTAAATTTTTCATAATCCCAAGTCATATAAAAATCACAATAATTAATAATACATGGTTCTTCATCCAAAATAAAATCAGAAGCTCTTAATACATCAAAAACAGGACCTTTTTTTACCCAATCGTCAATTGCTACAATAGTTGCTGTTGGAACAAGATTTTTCAAATAAGATTCCATCTCTGGATTTTTATCTAAATGTTCTTTACGACAAATAAATAAAATATCTGTTTCATTTGGATACATTCCTCTGATAATCCATTCAATAATCGGATAGCCTTGTACTGGAATGAAAGGCTTTAATTCTTTATATCCAGCAGCTACAAAACGTGAACCATATCCAGTCATAGGAATAATAATTTTCATTGAATCCTCTCCTTTATTTCATATTTTTTCTAAATTTTTCAGCATCCCAATTCAACAAGAAACTTTGTTCTTTCTCACTTAAATAACTCATCTCTACTGTTTTGTTTAACTCTGAAACTTCCGCACTAAAAGCCAGTAAACTTTCAATTTCTTTTGCTTTTTTTACACTTGGAGCAATAATATAAAATTCGTCTTGATAATATAAAATAGTTGGTACTCCATATTGAGTATATAACTCTTGTAAATCACTAGTAGAAATATCTGATTTTAGATTCCAAATTTTTTTTCCACAATACACAACCGCATCTGGGCACATCGTATGATTCCATACTGTTCGCAAAGAATTAATAGCTTGATAAATTCTTCTATCATTTGCTAAATATACAATTTCATTTTTGATAAACTTGTTTTCCTTTAGTTTATTATATAAAAATGTAACTGCATTCCATTTTCTATTATCTACACATAGATAATCCGCAATTTTCTTAATCACTTGCTCCGTTAAAGAAATTACTTCTTCTGCAAACTCTGCATTTACAATCAAACCATGATTTTCTAAAAAAATAACCTTTGGCACTTCTTGAATATTCTTTTGTTTTTGATACTCTTCGCAAGCTATAAAATATTCCTTTGCCAATTGAATTCCTGGAGTCGCATAAGATACATATAGAGAATCTGGAAATAGCTCTTCAATGATTCTCTTACTATCCCTTCTTGAAACAAGTACATTAACTAAAGTAGGATGTGTATGTAATGTAACTTTCCTTGTAATAGAATGTAAGAAAGTTTCAATAGAAGGACGTCCTCCTCTTATATAAGAACTATTTAAAAGTTCTTTTTCATCTTCTTGTGAAATGAATTCAACTGAGTTTGTTTGAAAAAATTGTACAATTACTTGTGGGTTAACAGTGGAAAAACCTTCTGTTTCTGTAACATCTACTAACTGAAATCCCGATGCCTTAATATGCATTTCAGTATCAGAAAATTTAACTGAAGTATTCCCACCACCAGCCTGTACAAGATCTTCTCGCATACCAGCATATTTTGAGATTAGTATCAAATCTAATAACTCCATATCAACAATACCTCCAATCTAGCCAACCACTCTATGAATGATATACATAGTTCCATATTTTTTTTACAATATTTTTATTCTTAAGACTATTTTTTAATCTATCTGGAAATTTTTTATGAATTTTAATCAATATTAGTTTCA
>UQVN01000320.1 GCA_900544525.1 uncultured Eubacteriales bacterium | reverse complement strand
ATATATTGTAAAATAAAAAGAAATTCGTTGAAAGAAGTGATAAAATGAAGAAGCATAAGTTTTGGGCATATGCGACTATGTTTTGTATGGCAATGGTGTTTTACACAGGCTTTAAACACAAATAAGAGATTTGTTGTATTCCATCGTATGTGTAGTGAAAAGGAGGAGAATTATGATATTCAATGAAAGCACATGGAAGAAAATTGGTTGTTTTGCAGGAGGTGTTCTTTTTGGAACAGCTGGTCTTAAAATTTTAGGAAGTAAAGATGCAAGAAGCCTTTATACAAAAACATTGGCGGCAGGTTTACGTGCAAAAGATTGTGTTATGACAACTTCTATGAAAGTTCAAGAAAGAGCAGAAGATATTCTTGCAGAAGCACAGGCAATGAATGAACAAAGAGCAGCGGAAGAAGCACAAGCAGAATATGAAGGCTGTGAAGAAGAAGTAGAAGAAAAAGCTACGGTAACAGAAGAAGCATAAGAAAAAGGAATAAGTGGGCTGTCTTTGGAAGGGAAAACGGAAAAAGATAGCCTTTTTCATTTACGCGAAGGCAACGAGTCAAGTAACGAATAAGCCAATAGAAGAAATTCAAAAACAAAAAAGAAGAAAGGGGCAAGCATATGAAATATCGGATTAAACATTCCATTGATGGAAGAATTCGTTTTCAGCTTGGAAATCGTGGATTCACTCCAGAAGAAGAAGATATTTTAGAACAATATCTCTTAGCTCAAAAAGAAATTGTACAGATAAAAATTTATGGAAGAACAGCAGGCGTTGCTATTTGGTATGAAGGAGAAAAAAAGAATGTTCTTTCTATTATCAAAGCCTATGAATTTGAAAAAGCAAAAGAACAGTTTCAAATAAGAGGTTCTAATACAATTAGTATTAATGAAGAATACAAAGAAAAAATGATTAGTAAAGTTGCAAAGAAAGTAGCCATGCGTTTGTTTGTGCCACAGCCTGTTCGATTTGCAATTGTAGGTTTTAAAGCGGTTGGATACATTTGGAAAGGTGTTAAAACATTAGCAAATGAAGGACTAAAAGTGGAGGTCTTAGATGCAACAGCAATTGGGGCATCCATTTGGCAAAGAGATTTTGCGACAGCAGGTTCGGTTATGTTCTTGTTAGAGATTGGAGAATTATTAGAGGAGTGGACTCACAAAAAGTCCGTTAATGCTCTTGCAGATAGTATGTCTTTAAATATAGAAAAAGTTTGGTTAAAGACAGAAGAAGGAGAAGTGCAGATTCCATTTTCTAATGTGCAAAAAGATGATGTTATTATTGTTCATACAGGAAATATAATACCAGTAGATGGTATTGTAGTCGATGGTGAAGCGATGGTAAATCAAGCATCTTTGACAGGGGAAAGTATTCCTGTTGAAAAGAAAGAGGGAGCTTATGTTTATGCAGGAACTGTAATAGAAGAAGGCGAACTTTTTGTTCAAGTAAAAAGCGATGGTGGTGCTACTCGTTATGAAAAGATTGTGGACATGATCGAAGAATCTGAGAAATTAAAATCAGGGGTAGAGTCAAGAGCAGAAGGGCTTGCAGATCACCTTGTACCGTATAGTCTTGCGGGTACGATTGTGACAGCATTATTAACGAGAAATATTACAAAGGCACTTTCGATTTTAATGGTGGACTTCTCCTGTGCTTTAAAATTATCTATGCCATTAGCTGTTTTATCGGCCATGAAAGAATGTAGTCAAAATCATATTACAGTAAAGGGTGGAAAATTTTTAGAGGCAGTTGCAGAGGCGGATACTCTTGTATTTGATAAAACTGGTACTTTAACAAAGGCGGAGCCAGTGGTGAAAGAAATTCATACGTTCAATGGATATGAGAGAGAGGAAGCACTTAAAATCTCTGCTTGTTTAGAAGAACATTTTCCACATTCTATTGCAAGAGCAGTCGTGCGCCAAGCATTGACAGAAGGCATCGAGCATAAGGAGATGCATACAAAGGTAGAATATGTCGTTGCTCATGGAATTGTTTCGACGATTAATGGAGAACGTGCTTTAATTGGAAGTTATCACTTTGTTATGGAAGATGAGAAAATTCCTCTATCCGAAGAAGAAAAACAAGAAATTGAATCAATGGAGCGACAATATTCTCGTCTTTATTTGGCGATTGGTGGAAAGTTAGCTGCAATCTTATGTATTGAAGATCCATTGAGAGAAGAAGCAGGAGATGTGATTGCAAAACTTCGTAAGCAAGGATTCAAACAGTTGATTATGATGACTGGTGACAATGAATATACAGCGGCAGCTGTTGCGAAGAAAATACATCTTGATGGCTATTTTGCAGAAGTATTGCCAGAAGATAAAGCAAACTTTGTGGAACAAGCGAAGAAAGAAGGTCATAGAGTATTAATGATCGGAGATGGAATTAATGATTCTCCAGCTCTTTCAGCAGCGGATGCAGGAATTGCCATGAAAGAAGGGGCTCAGCTAGCAAAAGAGGTAGCAGATATTGCAATCGCATCGGATAGTTTGGAACAACTCATTGTTTTAAGGGAGATTAGTGAACTTTTAATGGCCAGAATCCAAAGAAATTATCGTGTTGTTATTGGATTTAATTTTGGTCTTATTCTCCTTGGGCTTGGAGGAGTCATTGCTCCTGCCACTTCCGCATTACTTCATAATATGTCTACTTTAGCAATTGGACTTGATAGTATGACAAAATTAAGAAAGCCAAGTGGAAAAAATAGTATTACAAAGAAGTAGAATAGAAAGAAGAAAAAATCTCTTTAACTTTATTTTTCTTATGATAAATGAGGATTGATAAGAAACAATGAAATTGTTAAGGAGATTTTTCTATATAAAAAAATATTTTAAAAAATGAAAAAAGTTAGTTGC
>UQVN01000319.1 GCA_900544525.1 uncultured Eubacteriales bacterium | reverse complement strand
TTTTTCTCACCAAATATAGATGATAAAAATCTGTAAAAATATAATAAATAAAAATAAATACAGAATATTTTATCTTATAAATATAAAAAGAAAATTAAAAAATGTTGTAGCAAAACAAAAAAAGATTTTTACTTGACATTCAAACTTTATTGGGATAAAATAATATAAAATTCAAATACAGCTATAAATGCAGTGATAAGGAGTTGTTCTTGCAAAAAAACTCGGCGCAGAGAAGAGACGTTTGGTGAAAGTCTTAACGAGAATTGTGAGAAAGTAGCCTTGGAGCAGTGGCGCTGAACGGAGAGAAAGTTTCTTATTAGGTGTCAACGGATACTCACCGTTACAGGAGTACGATATAAGACTGAGGTGAAAGGTCATCACTTTAGTTCCGTATTGGTTGAGAGCAAAACGTAAGTTTTGAAGTTAGGTGGTAACACGGATTGTCATTCGCCCTAAGCAAGAAAATGCTTGGGGCTTTTTTATAGCAAAAAACAAAGATGATGGAGGAACGTTTATGAAGATTACTGGAGCAAAACATTTTGTAAAAGCGTTAAAGTTTGAAGGTGTTGACACGATTTTTGCTTATCCAGGGGGATATGTCAACGATATTTTTGATGAGTTAACACATCAAGAGGATATCAAACTTGTATTGCCAAGGCATGAACAAGCGCTCGTCCATGAAGCAGATGGATATGCAAGAGCCACGAAAAAAGCAGGGGTTTGTATTGTGACAAGTGGTCCAGGGGCTACCAATATTGTTACAAGCCTTGCAACTGCCATGTATGATAGTGTACCGCTTGTTTGCTTTACAGGGCAAGTGCCAAGAGAGCAGATTGGAAATGATGCGTTTCAAGAAGTGGATATTGTAGGAATTACAAGAAGTGTAACGAAACATAGTGTGCTTGTAAAAGATCGGGATGAACTTCCAAGAATTTTAAAAGAGGCATTTTATATTGCTACAACGGGCAGACCTGGACCAGTGCTTGTAGACCTTCCAGCCGATGTGATGAAAGAAATTCGGGAAGAACACTTTCCAAAAAGTGTGAATATTAGAAGCTATAAGCCAAATACTGGTGTACATATTGGACAATTAAAAAGAGCCATAACAGAGCTAAAAAAGGCAAAGCGCCCTATCTTTTTAATTGGTGGTGGTGTTACTATTGCAGGAGCCCAAGAAGTGTTAAGGCAGCTTGTGGAAAAGACAAAAGTTCCAGTGATTACGACAATTATGGGAAAAGGGGCCATTCCATCCGATCACGAATTTTATATAGGGAATAGTGGAATGCATGGTTGTTATGCCTGTAATATGGCTTTAGAAGAATGTGATTTGATTTTTTCTATTGGGGCGCGATTTAGTGATAGAACAACAGGGAATTTAAGCAACTTTGCTCCAAAAGCAAAGATTGTTCACATTGATATCGATACGGCCTCTATTTCAAGAACGGTAAAAGTGGATATTCCAATTGTGGCAGATGCCAAATTAGCCATTGAAAAAATGCTTCCAATGGCAGAAAGCGTGGAGCGTCCACAATGGATAGAGCAGATTAAAAACTGGCAAAAACAGCACCCTCTTCCAAAATGGGATAAGGAAAAAGAGTTTGGACCAAGAGTGATATTAGAAGAAGTAAATAAAATAGAGGAAGATATGATTGTCGTAACGGATGTTGGACAGCATCAAATGTGGACGACACAGTATTTGGAAATGAAAGGAAATCGTAGTCTTATTATGTCAGGAGGACTTGGAACAATGGGCTATGGATTTCCAGCAGCCATTGGAAGTGCTATAGGCTGTCCAAACAAACGAGTGCTCTGTATTACAGGGGATGGGGGATTTCAAATGAATATGCAAGAGATGGCAACAGCTGTTTGCTATGGGATTCCTGTAACCGTTATTTTAATGAATAATCATTATCTTGGTATGGTGCGACAAATGCAAGAATTGTTTTTTAATCAGAGATACTCTTTGACAAGATTAAAAGGAAATAAATCGTGTACGTATCCAGTGGATTTAGATTTAGAAAAAGAAGAATATGTTCCAGATTTTGTTACATGGGCAAAGAGTTACCATGTAAAAGGTTTTCGAGTAAAAACGAGAGAAGAATTAGTAGAAGCGTTAAATGAGGCAAAAACAGTGACGGATCGTCCAACACTGATTGAATGTATGATAAGTCCAGAAGAGTTGGTGTATCCAATGGTAAAAAGTGGAACATCTTTATATGATATGATTTTGGAGGAACAATAGATGAAAAAAAGATGGCTTTCTTTATATGTAGAAAATGATTCTGGTATTTTAGCAAAGGTCTCAGGATTATTTGCAGGAAAAGGATATAATTTAGAGAGTTTGACCGTTGGAACTACCGAAGATCAAACCATTTCTCGTATGACAATTAGTTTATTAGGAGATGATGCTACCTTTGAGCAAATTAAAAAGCAATTAAATCGTATGGTTGGCATTATTAAAGTAATCGATATGACAAGCATTGGGATCCATAGTAGAGAGGTTCTTTTAATGAAAGTTGTTTGTCATAAAAAAGAAGAAATTGAAGAAGTGTTCCGCATGGCAAGCGTGTATGGGATGACTATAGCAGAATATAACGGAACTGAGATTTTATTAGAAGCCATTCATCGAGATAAGCAAAATCAAAGGATTATTGAGCAATTTAAGCGATTTAAAAATATTGAGATCGTAAGAAGTGGAAGCGCTGCTATTGAATGGCAGCCAAACTGGAAAAAAGATGAAGAATAAAGGTTGAGAAATGCTCTCTTAAAAAAGACATTTTCTTTCTATAAAAAGCACTGGTTCATAAAAGGCTTGTATAGAAAAAGATGTTTTTTGTTAGGAGAGTATTTTTTATATTATAGGAAATTACGTTTCTTATATAAAAAATTACATTTTCTATTTTTTTGGAATCTGCTTG
>UQVN01000318.1 GCA_900544525.1 uncultured Eubacteriales bacterium | reverse complement strand
CCAGCCATTACAACGAGAATCGGTCTTTCTTTTGTCATAAAAGTATATTATACTGTAACTAATCTTTTTTATCAATGAATCTATTTTCGACCTGCGCATCGTTTGCACGTAGTGCTTTTTTATATCATAGAAATCCTTTCACTTTAACATAAAAATGACGAATTTTCCTATGATAAAAAAAAGGAATCTAAGCCCCCTATAAAGGAAAGGCTTTCGATTCCAAGAAATAATGATAACTATAAAAAATACAACACAAGAAACAGACTTATTCAAACACAATCATTAGAAGAATATTATCAAACTGGAAAACTAGCGATAAAGGTGTTCTTACTTAGGTGGCATTCTTTTGAAAGATTACTGTTCCTTGTTTTATTGTTTCAAGCACCTGAATGTGTTTTATCTGATCCGTCTCTACATTCAATGGATTTTTGTCAAGTATGACCAAATCAGCATATTTTCCTTTTTCTAAACTCCCTTTTATATCTTCTTCAAAAGATTGATATGCTCCATTGATTGTCACCGCTCGAATGGCATCCATAACAGATATTCTTTGTTCTTCTCCTAATATTCGTCCTTTAGGAGTACGTCGGTTAACTGCATTGTGGATTGCAAGAATCTGATCAGGCATTTTAACTGGTGGATCTTGATGCAACGTTACGTTCATTCCTCGTTTCAGTGCAGAAGCTATAGGAGAAATCCTATTTGC
The DNA here is from genome assembly GCA_900544525.1 of uncultured Eubacteriales bacterium. Taxonomy (GTDB): domain Bacteria; phylum Bacillota; class Clostridia; order Lachnospirales; family Lachnospiraceae; genus Scybalomonas. The sequence continues at coordinate 2,255 of UQVN01000318.1, read as the reverse complement.
TCTTTCCGCTCCCAATACCGATTCATAGTGATAATCCCCCCAGAACCAAATATGGTCTAAAAAAAATGTTGGTATCATACCAAGCGTTTTCATCTCATCCAGTTGATCTTCCCTTACTGTTTGAGCATGTACCATGACAGGTCTTAAATCTTTTTTTGATTTTGTTATCTCCAATGCTTTCTTATAGCATCGAATGAACTGATCTGCTGCAGCGTCCCCATTGGCATGTACATTGACTTGAATGTTTCTTTCCACACATCCTTTAAAATAATCGGTTACTGCCTCATCCGTTTGTGTACCATAACCACAATACTCTTTTCCTTGTCCTTTTGGAGGCTCATAATACGGTTGCGTCAGCCAAGCAGTTTTCCCTTGGGGTGAGCCGTCCAGCCATGTTTTTCCACCAAGTAATTTATAATGATTGACATATTCCCGTTTTGGTGTTGCCTCATCTTTTAGCAAATCAAAGGTTACTTTTTGTACTGCATGCCCTACAATATCAATTTTCAATTTTCCAGCATTGGCTGCAGTCAATAATAACTTATGGATATTGTGATCTACACTGGCATCTTGAGCTGTTGTGATGCCATATTGTGCATAAAGTTCCTGTACTTTTGATATGGCATTGATTAAATCTTCAAAAGAGGGACTTGGTATCACCTTTTTCTTTTCTGGATCCAAACAAGCATTTTCTTCTAAAATTCCATTGGGTTCTTTGGAATCAGGGGATATTGTTTGTACAACGCCTCCTTCTGGAACCTCATAATTTTCTCCCACATAGCCCATTTTTCTCAAGGCCGCACTGTTAGCAACTGCCAAATGCCCTGATGCATGGGAGATAAAGATTGGTATTTCGAAAGAAACGGGATCTAAATCAAATTTCGTAGGATGCAATTGTTCTTCAAATCTAGTATTGTCATAACCAAATCCTATGATCCATTCTCCCTCTTTCGGCGGATGATTTTTCAGTTTGTTTTTTATTTGCTGTAATAATTCTTTTTTAGAATTACATTCACTAAAATCCAAAAACAATAGCGTCTGTGCAAGGGCAACCATATGACCATGTGGATCCACAAAGCCCGGCAATATCGTTTTTCCTTTTAAATCAATATGTTTGGTATTCTTATCAGCAAGAGCAAGAATCTCTTCCTTGTTCCCTACTGCTAAAATTATTCCATTTTCGATTAGAATCCCATCCACCACATCATTCTTTGCATTGACCGTAATAATAGTTCCATTAACATAAGCGATTTTGGACATTTTATTTTCCTCCGATTCTATTTTGTGATCCCATTGTTCTTTGCTTTTTCACTTTTCCAATCGATATTAACAGCAGACAATATCCAAGAACCGTACATCCCAACAACATAATCCAGCCCATACTAAATCCAAAATGATCGGTAACTGCGCCAAACAATGTTGAACCTAAAGCAAAACCTATAGCAAAAAATAATTTTATAATAGCAAGTTTTACATTGGAATCTCTTTTACCAAATACATCAGAAGCCATAAATGCTGGTGCTGACATATAGGAGAAAACGTTTAATCCATAAGCGATAGAAAATAAGAAAGCAAGTTCATATATATTTTTTGCGAATAATAAAGCAATAATTGCGATTGTCTGAAGCACAAAAGAAATGGTCATCGTTTTAAACGAACCTATTTTGTCAAATAAATAACCACCTAGTATATTTCCAAACAAGCAAAATAAAGCAAAAACCGAGCCTAGCATGCCGACTAATGCAGAACTCATCTTTAATTCCCCTGTAAAATAAGTGGCGTATTGGGTGCTGAGCGCTGAAATACTAACGGAAATGATAGCAAACGCAGTTCCGAATATCCAGAAAAAAAGATTCTTTTTGATTTCCGCTATCCCTGGACCTTTCAGTTCTGATACTTCTGTCGCTTTCATTTTTTCATCATTGCTTTTGACCTCTCCTTCTTTTGGCAATCTGATAAATAAAAGTATAACTGGCAAACTGCTTATCAATGCAACGATACCAAATAAAATGTAACTATAAGCAATACCTTTGCTTGCCAACATGTGAGAAGTAATACTCTGTAAAAATATATTTCCTATAGAACCACCGGCAAATGCTATTCCTAACGCCTTGCCCCTTCCTTCTTGCGGAAACCAATGATTGATCACATAAGGGACACCAAGACCAGAAAATATCGCACAGCCTATTTGCAAAACAGCAGAATAGAAATAGAATTCAAGTAAACTGTCAGCAAACCCAAAAGCCAAAAAGCCA
>UQVN01000317.1 GCA_900544525.1 uncultured Eubacteriales bacterium | reverse complement strand
CGGTGCAGGAGTTTTTTTTTGAAAATACATCACCCTGCCATAGCAGCGGTAATGCAAGTTAATACCATAGCCACAATAGAAATAAACACACTATTAAATAGCCATTGAAATGCTGGATTTTTAAACAATCTTATATAATTGTCGAATGTGATATTCGTTGGAAACCATTGCGGTACTGCTCGGTTAATATCAGCGGCTGTTTTTAAAGATCCTGTTAAAATCCAATAGATTGGAAATATAAATAAAATAGCTAATATCACTAAAATTACAATTGAAATCCATTTATAAATAGGATTGTTTCCTGTTTTTTTCTCCATAAGTATCCCTCCTAATCTCTGGAAGAACCAGCTACTTTAAATTGAATTGCTGAAAAGATAGCAATAATAATTGCTAAAATAACACCCATAGCATTTCCATATCCATAGCGATACAATTTAAATGCTTCGTAATAGATATAGTACATAATCGTGCTTGTAGAGTTATTTGGTCCACCAGAAGTTAATAACTGAATCAATGCATAGCATTGGAAACTATTGATCGTTGTAATTACTAAAATATATAACGTTGTTGGCATAATCTGTGGCCACTTAATCTTCCAAAACACTTGAAACTTTGTAGCTCCATCTACCTCAGCCGCTTCAATTAAGGAAGCATCTACATTGCCAAGTGCAGATACATAAAGTACAATTGGTTGACCAATTGATGTTGTAAATAAAATTAAAATAATACACCAAATAGCTGTTTTTTCATTTCCAAGCCAGCTGATCTTTTGATCAATAATCCCACCTGCTTGTAATACATAGTTAAATAATCCTGTATATTGATTAAACATCCATTTCCAGACAACCGTTACAGCTACCGTTCCTGTTACAACGGGTAAATAAAAAACACATCGAAAAAAGGAACAGACAGGTCCTTTCAAATGATAAATAGCAGAACTGACCCAAAGAGAAAAAACCGTAACTGCTGGTACCGAAACAACAACAATTAAAATCGTATTCACTAGAGATTTCCAAAATACCTTATCTTTTGTAAACATCTCCCCATAATTTTGAAATCCTACGAATCTGAAATCCGTCATCGTATAATCAAAAAAACTGGTAACAAGACATAAGATCATTGGAATAATCACAAACCCTACAAAAAAAATTAAAGCAGGAAGTAAAAATAAATAAGCCGATATTGTTTCCTCTCGATTAAAAATTCTTTTTGCTCTTTTTGTTTTTGCTGACACAAAAACCCCTCCTCTCTGATATCGTTATCTTATGTTTTTTAAATGATTTCTAATCACCTATTTCCCATAGAAAAGGCATCGAACTCTATTTCATTTTCCTAGTATTTCCATAGAATCGATGCCATATTTTTCTTTTAAGAGATACTAAATTTTCTCACAAGTTAAAACCTACAACTTTTCCTTATTTTGATGATGCCATAGCATTTTCTGTAGCGGTATTACAAATCTCTACATATTGATCAACCGCTTCTTTTACATCGGTACCAGAAACAATTTTTTGTAACATTTCCCACCATGCAGTACGTTGTTCCGCCCAACCTGGTGTTACATTATAATAATCTCCAAGATATTTCATAAAGGAATTAAAAACTGCCATTCTTTCTTCGTCTTCTGTACCTACATAAACATTTCCAAAGGATTGACGAACTGGAAAGAATCCTGAAGCGATAACACTTTCTGGTCCTTGTTTTTCATCATCACATACGAATTTAATAAATTCTTTTGCGGCTTTTACTTTCGCTTCATCTTTATTATCAAAAATTCCAAATCCATAAATTCCGCCAGCTAATTCAGGAACGCCATCTTCTGATGGAAAGGCTACTGCATAAGGAGTGAATGCTACTTGCTTTGCATAACTGCTTTCATTCGATGCATTCCAAGCAAATGTCATAGCCGCTGTTCCATTGGCAAATAATTGTAACTCATCTGCTGCTTGAATCCCCGCGTCTGCGCTTAAATCACCTTTTTTCACCAAATCAGCAATTAATTGTAATCCTTTAATTCCCTCTTCACTATTCATAGTCCATTTGGTGTGATCGGCATTTGTAAACTGTGCTTTATATAAGTTCATAGCAAGGGCTCTCGTTCCTTGATCCCCGCCTTGTCCACCACAGTATACGATTCCCGTTGTTTCAACTCCAGATTTCTTTAACGCCTCTAATGCTTTTTGGAAATCTTCTGTTGTCCAAGTTCTAGTCTCTTGATCAATATACTGTAATGCATCTGCTTTTTCAAATACTTCATAATTAATTGCCATGGAATGGGCATTCATACAAAGTGGATATTCATAATAAACTCCTGTTGGAGATTTGCAAGCATCCACTACTTTTTGGCTTACTGCTTGAATATCCTTTAAAGAATCTTCATCCCAAAGATCCGTTAAATCCACCATTTTCCCTGCCGCTCCCCAATTGGATACGAGGCGTTCCGGTCCTTCTATAATAATTTCTGGTGTTGTTCCCGCCTCAATAGCGGCTGTCACTTGATCATCCCCTGATGTATAATCCAAATATTCTACTGTAACACTGATATCTGGATATTTTTCATTAAAATTCGCAATAATTCCTTCTACTTTCTCTTGTTCTTGCCATTTCCCAATAGGATACGTCCAAAGTTTTATTGCTGTTTTTTCTGATGTTCCCTTCTCTCCCCCTTCGGTAGTTCCATCTTTACTGGCACTATTTCCTCCACATGCTGCAAGGCTCATTGCCATGGTTGCTACCATAAATAATCCTATCGCTTTTTTCATTTTCATATTAAATCCTCCTTTATTTTAACTCTATGTAAAAGGGATATTCCCCTAATACAGCCTCTTATAATTGCTTGCAATTATTTCCCCTCTTTTATTGGATTATAATGGCAAACCCTCCTCTTTTCAATCATTTTTCACAATTTATTTATTTCTTTACGACTTTTTTATATACATTTTCAATAAAAATATGTTCATTTTTTATCAA
>UQVN01000316.1 GCA_900544525.1 uncultured Eubacteriales bacterium | reverse complement strand
TGATAATTTTTTACTAAATTTATTCTTAATTGATAAATTTTCTTTACACAATTTTTGGGAATCATTTGTTTAGGAGGTTTTTTTATGATTCGAAGCGATTTTCACTTACACACTTGTTTTTCTGGGGATAGTAAAAGCTCTGTAGAATCTATGATTGAATCTGCCATAAAAAAAGGATTAAAAACAATCTGCTTTACCGATCATCAAGATTTTGATTACTATCCAGAAGATGATAATACAATATCCTTTGATCTTGATGTACAACGTTATTTTCCAACAATGGCACAATATAAAGAAAAGTATAAAGATCAAATTGAAATTTTAACTGGTGTTGAATTCGGCATGAAAGAAGGAATCGAAAACTCTGTTTGGCAAATGGTAAAACAATATCCATTTGATTTTATTATTGCCTCTTCTCACGAAGCTGGTGGATACGATCCTTATTATCCTCGTTATTACGATACCTTTGGGGAAGAACAGGGAATTCGTATTTACTTTGAATCCATCGTAAAAAATATTTCATTATTTGATGGCTTTCAATCTTACGGACATTTAGATTATGCCGTTCGCTATTTGCCATCTAAAAACTATTTCTATCATCCTAAAAATTATTTTGACATTTTAGATGTAGCTATGAAAAAAATTATTGAAATGGGCAAAGGAATTGAATGTAATACGAGTGGTCTAAAATATGGACTTGGTCAACCTCACCCTCGATTAGAAGTACTAAAACGATATCGAGAACTTGGTGGAGAGATTCTAACAATCGGCTCAGATGCTCATAAACCAGAACATATTGCTTATGACTTTCATTTAGTGCCTGATATGTTAAAATCCATTGGATTTAAATACTATACTATTTTTAGAGAACAAAAACCTGAATTTATCAAATTATAAAGCACAATATAGAGGCTGTTAAAACCTTATCCTTTTTAACAGCCTCTTTTTCTATCATAATAAAATTTTTTATCTATAAGGGACTTCTATAACGAAATGCCAAAATTTTCTCTATGGACGGATATAAGCATACCCTTCCCATTGTTTTTCTGCTAATTCTACAACTCCTGCTGGTACAATTGTGAATGTTTCTGCATAATCTCGTTCAAGTAACTTATGCTTTAATAGAGAGTTTTTACAAACAGCTACAATAACTTGTCTTCTCTTTAATTGCATGAATACTTCCATTTTTTCTTTTGAAAGTAACGCTTGTACTCCTTCTCCATTTAGCAATAACTCTACTATTATCTTCTCATTTTTTTGTTCATAGTATTCGAGCATGTTTTGAATATTGTGAAAAGCTAATACTACTTTTTCTACTTCATCAACGTGAAAAATTACTTTTTTAACATTGACCGCTAAATTCTTCTCGATTCCATCGCCTGTTTCTACACATAATGGTTCAAATTCTTCTGTTTCCAATGATACTGGTATTCCTGTTTTTCCAGTAATATGAATACCGCCATACCATGTGCCTTCAACAAGAAAAGTATCCCCCACTTCATATTCATTGGAATATTCATCTAGTTTTTTAATAATTTTAATTGTTTCCCCTTTTTTTACCAAAGTATTTTCCCCTTTCTCTATTCGACAACACGTTTTACAATTGTACCGCCACCTGCAACATAATCTCCGTCATAAAAAACAACCGCTTGTCCAGGAGTAATAGCTCTTTGTGGCTCATCAAACAATACTTCACATTGTTCTTCGTTAATTCTTTTTATGGTGCATGGAGCCCCTGCATGATTATAACGAATTTTTGCAAATAAACGAATTTCTTCTCCAATTGCAGGCTCTTCGATTGCCATAAAATTCATACGATCCGCAATAAGTCCCTTTGCAAATACATCTTGATTATCTCCTACAACAACTTGATTGGTTTCTGGTAAAATATCCACAACAAAAACAGGTCGTCCAAGCGATAAATTAAGTCCTTTTCTCTGTCCAATTGTATAGTGAATAATACCGTTATGCTGTCCTACTACATTGCCATTGATATCAACGAAATCTCCTTTTTCAAATTTCTTTCCGATTTCTTTTTCAATAAATCCTGCATAATCATTATCAGAAACAAAACAGATTTCTTGGCTATCAGGCTTATTGGCGACACGAAGATTAATACCTTCTGCCATTTTACGAATCTCATCTTTTGTATAATCACCGACTGGCATTAGAGTTTTAGAAAGCTGTTCCTGTGTCAAATTATAAAGAGCATATGTTTGATCTTTTGCAGCAGTCACAGATTTTTTAATTGCATATCTTCCATTTGGAAGCTTCTCAATACGAGCATAATGTCCTGTAGCAATATAATCAGCTCCAATGTCCAAAGAGCGTCTTAAAAGGGACTCCCACTTTACATAACGGTTGCAAGCAATACATGGGTTTGGTGTTCTACCATGGGTATATTCATCTACAAAATAATCAATTACATTTTTTTGAAACTCCCCACGAAAATTCATAACATAATAAGGAATTCCAAGGGCGTTTGCAACTCTTCTTGCGTCATCCACTGCAGATAATCCACAGCATCCACCTTCTTCTTCTACTACTTCATTTTCTTGCTCCTGCCAAATCTGCATGGTAACACCGATAACATCGTATCCCGCTTTCTTTAACAAATAAGCGGCAACGGAAGAATCCACACCACCAGACATACCAATTACTACTTTTTCAGCCATCTCTTTTTCTCCTTTTGTTTTTTTATCATTCATTTCTATACTTTTACTCCTAAACTTTCTTTATTTCTACCCAACGATTGTCCCTATCAATAAACCAATTCATCGTTTGTGTGTAATACTTTTATCAATTTTATCCTAACATAGCAAAAAAAAGGTTGCAACCTAATTTCGAAACGATGAAAAATACGATTTATAAACAGGACTCATTTCTTCCTCATAAACGACAGAAAAAATCTGTACAGGATAAAGAGAAAAGGGTCTTTTATCCTGTACAGATTTACTTTGCTGATTATTTATGGGGAAGAATTATCTTCCTGATTTTTTTGTTTATTTAGGAGAATTTTTTATAA
>UQVN01000315.1 GCA_900544525.1 uncultured Eubacteriales bacterium | reverse complement strand
CGTGTTCCATGTGATAGCATTTGCTTCTGGAGTCACAATAAATGCACCCGTGAGAACAGCCACGGTATAAATTCATTCTATTTTTAGCAGATAATATTCCTTTCGCTTTCACCAAATGCATTGTATGCCCTCCTTACATTGAGCAGGGATATCAATAACGCAAGGTTTTGTGTTTACGCCATATATTTCTTTCTCCTGCCTTTTCCATTCAAGTTTCATTTACAGTCCTCACTTTCTCAAATAGAATTTACAGTAAAATTATACCTCACATATACTGACACCCTATGTCAAGATTTATACTTCTCATAAATTTTCTTTGCTTGCTCCGCCACAATGTCTTTGAGATACACAGGCTCTATAATATCTACTTGTGTTCCGAATGATAACAGATACCCTATTAGCCATTCATCTTCTGGCATTTCAACAGATACGATTAAATCTCCATTTTCTTTTTCACTCACTTGTGTTTTATCAAATTCATCGTAAACACGATATGATATATTTTTGGGAAAACGCAGTACAATTGTATTGTAGGTTTGACCCGATGCTTCATCTAGTAATTCTGGAAACGAACTTTTGCAAAAACCATCCGTGAGAACTTCTAAATCTATAATACGGGTTAGCTTAAAAATGCGGTAATCTTGTTTTTCCGTACAGTACGCTTTTAAGTACCACGACATAGACTTATATGACATTTTTAACGGCTGGACAATTCTTTCTCTAATTGTTCCATAGGAATTTGCATAGGTTATTTTTACACATTTTTGATGAATTACCGCTGATTTTAGTAATTCAAATTTCTCTTTGTCAGTTCCTTTATTTCCCCATCTGGAAAAATCTACTTCGAGCCAATTTTCAGAATTGAGATTAAAAAGTGCGGAAATCTTTTGTAATGTTTGGTGGTTGCTAATATTTTTGGTAGAATTTATGCTCTGTAAGGCTATTAGAATTTCCTGCTTTTCTTCTTCCGACAATACTGCTTTATCCAAAACAAAATCATTCATTAAATGAATACCACCATTTCGACCTGCCTCTGCATATACTGGGATACCTGCACCACTTAAAGCATCAATATCTCTGTAAATCGTTCTTACGGATACTTCAAATTTTTCTGCTAATTCTGGAGCAGTAGCCTGTCCTTTCTCAAGTAAATGATACACAATCTTAAATAATCTGCTTTCCTGCATTGCCAGTTCCTCCTTTGATAATAGAATACCATCAAAATCCTGACACGATATGTCAATATTTATTATAATCATTTTTCTACTCATTATCAACTGAGCGAGCATAAATGAATCCTATTTCATGCACAAGATATATCTTTTATATCCAGTAATTTCATAGTGTTTCACAATTACATTTCTTTCAATATAAGAATCAAACATTTAAGCTAAGATTGGAAACTCAAATATGAATTTCGTTAAACTCATTCTAACACTGTCCATTGCCTCTATCAATATATTATACTTTTTATTTGTATACAAAAAAAGAAACTTTAACAAAATATGACTTTCGTGCCTTTACAGACAGCTAAAAAATACATCCTTCTGCTAAAGTCTCTTTTATATAATAATTATTGTTCTATTTTTACTATTCGTTTACGGAAAGAAAATACTAGTTAATATTAATTACTGTCACTTTTTCACGAGTCATAGATTCGATGCTACGTCTAACGCCTTGTGTTCCCATTCCAGATCCCTTTGTTCCGATAAATGGGAAATGATCTGGTCCCCTTTCTGTTCTTCCGTTAATCTGAACAGAACCTGCTTGAACTTTCCCAGCAATAGTAAAGGCTTGATCTATGTCTTGTGAGAAAATACTTGCCTGTAAACCATATTCGGATTTATTGCTCATTTCAATTGCTTCATCAACGCTCTTTACACGAATTACTGGTAAAACAGGTCCAAATGGTTCTTCCCATGCTAATCTCATATCCGCTGTTACATAATCTAATAATGTTGGGTAAATTAAGTTATTTTCACGTTTATTTCCTGTAATTAATACTGCTTTCTTTTCAATGGCATCATCAATAAGACCTTGAACAAAGTCTGCTGATTTCTTATCAATAAGTGGAACGATCATTTTATTTTCTTCTGGAGAACCAATTGTGACACCTTCTAACTCTTTTGTTAACTTTGATACAAGTGCATCCGCAATCTCTTCCTCAACAAATACACGCTTAATCGCTGTACAACGTTGTCCTGAATAAGAAAACGCTCCAGAAACGATTTGTTTTGCAGCAAGATCTAAGTTTGCATCTTTTACAACAATCGCTGGATCTTTACCACCTAATTCCATAACTAACGGTATCATATTGGCTAATTTTGCAATATGTCTTCCTGTTTCACTTCCACCAGTAAAAGAAATCATATCAATGTCTGGATGCTCGATTAAATAATCACCAAGCACAGATCCACGTCCAGTTACAACATTTAATACACCCTTTGGTAATCCTGCTTTATGCAAAGCTTCAATCATTTTAATCCCACTAATCGCTCCCTGTGTAGCAGGTTTAAATACGACTGTATTACCACTAATTAACGCTGGTGCAATCTTAGCAGCGGATAAATTCACAGGATAATTAAATGGAGAAATCGCAAGAACAACTCCTAATGGTACACGATGACTAATCGCGATTTTTGAACGACTACCTCCTGGGAAGTTTTCACCTAACATACTTTCTCCATATAAGTGAATCGCTTCTTCAATCGTAAATCTTATTAAGTCGATTGTTCTCTCGACTTCTTTCACTGCATCATGAAACCCTTTACCAACTTCATGCATAATAGTTGTTGCAATCTCTTCTTTCATCTTAGCTAACTCTTGGATCCATTTATATAAATAATCTCCACGTTCTCTAATAGAAACTTGCTCCCATTCTTTTTGGGCTAATTTTGCAGCCTGAATCGCTTCGTCTGCTTCCCCTTGTGAGATCGCCTGAACTCTACCTACAACAGTATCATTGTAAGGAGATACAATATCGATTACTTCTTTTGTTTGGCTCTCTCTCCATTCACCATTTATATAAAATT
>UQVN01000314.1 GCA_900544525.1 uncultured Eubacteriales bacterium | reverse complement strand
ATTATAGCTACGAACACGAGAGATTCCATTCTGGTATTTCCCAAATGTTTTTTATGCTATTAGGGATAATCACAAATTATCAAACACCAAAGTGAATACAATGGAACTTAATTAGGAGGATATTATTATGGGTAGATTAGTCGATTTGACAGCGAAACCTTACAACCTATCTGAAGAACAAATTCAATGGGTAGAATCCACTCTTGCTTCTATGACAGCAGAAGAAAAAGTTGGACAATTATTTACAAACCTTTTCTTCTTTGGAAAAGATGAATTCAGTGGAAATGACTTAACAAACAAACAGATTCTTGAAAAATATCACATCGGTGGAGCTCGTTTCCATGGTGGAGAAGCAAAACAGGTACAAGAATTATTAAATCAATTACAAACAGATTCTAAAATCCCTCTTTTAGTTGCAGCAAACTGTGACTCTGGCGGAAATGGTGCTTGCTCTAACGGTACTTATATCGCTTCTGGAGCTCAGTGTGAAGCTTCTAAAGATCCAAGTGTTGCATTTAACGCTGGTTTAGTATCTGCTCGCGAAGCAAGTGCTCTTGGTGTTAATGTAAACTTTGATCCATGTGTTGATATTTTATACAACTGGAGAAATACAATCGTAAACACACGTGCATATGGTACAAATGCTGATGATGTTATTAAATACACAAGTGCTTTCATTGAAGGATATCGTTCTGAAAGAGATATGATCACTTGTATCAAACACTTCCCAGGAGATGGAACAGAAGAACGTGATCAGCACTTAGTTTTAGGTGTAAATGAACTTTCTCCAGAAGAATGGGACAACTCTTTTGGTCGTGTATACTCTACACATATCGAAAACGGTGTAGAAATGATTATGGCTGGTCATATCGCACTTCCAGAATACCAGAAAAAATTAAATCCATCTTTAGAAGACAAAGATATTTTACCTGCTACATTAGCAGAAGAATTAATTCAAGGTCTTTTAAAAGAACAGTTAGGATTCAACGGTATGGTTATTACAGATGCTTCTCATATGTTAGGTATGACATCTGCAATGCGTCGTGAAGACTATGTTCCTGCTGCTATTGCTGCTGGTTGCGATATGTTCTTATTCTTCAATGATTTAGACGAAGACTTTAACTTCATGTTAAACGGATACAAAAAAGGTGTTATCACAGAAGAACGTATGAATGACGCTGTTAGAAGAGTTTTAGGTTTAAAAGCAAAATTAAACCTTCATAAGAAAAAAGAAGAAGGAACTCTTTTAAAAGATGAAAAAGAATTAGAAATCATCGGATGTGAAGAACACTTAAAAATGCGTGCTGACGCTGCTGATAAAGGTATCACATTAGTTAAAAATACATTAAATCAGCTTCCAATCCGTCCAGAAACTCATAAGAAAATCCGCCTCTACTACTTAGAAGGTGAAACAAACGGAATTATGGCTTCTTCTTCTGCATTAGAAGGATTTAAAGCAGAACTTGAAAGCCGTGGATTTGAAGTTTCTATCAACGATGGAAGCACACGTATTAAAGGACGTACAGACAAATATCGTGAAGAAGTTGACGCTGCAATCGTTATCGCTAACGTTGTTGGATACGGTGCAGAAAACAACTACCGTGTAAAATGGAAAACAGCTATGAGTAGCGATTGTCCATGGTATGTATGGGAAGTTCCAACTTTTGCAGTTTCTTTAAACTACACAACACATTTACATGACTTAACAATGGTAAAAGGCTATATCAACGCTTACCACAACAACCCTGAAACAATTAAACAGGTTGTTGATAAACTCATGGGTGAATCTGAATTTAAAGGAAGCTACAACGATTTAGTTTGGGCTAATAAATGGCAGGCAAAACTTTAATCTTTTGCTTATAAGAGATTAAAGAAATAACAAGGAGCGATTACTTTCGTAGATTTTTCTACGTTTGTAATCGCTCTTTTTTTACGCGAAGACAACGAGCCATGCGAGAGCATTTATGCTCACATATGGCGACTATCCGCGAACGCAAGAAATTCGCATAGCGTGTTTCTCATGGTTTACACCCTTGCACCCTATTTATTGTTTGCCGTATTTTATTAATTGCTACTCCTTCTAGATAGTTCAAATATCTATCCCGCATGAATATTCCAAAATTTTTCTCGTTCTTCTATCATTTTTTATTATCATTCGATATCTTCTTTTTTTGGCATACTTTCATATACTCTCTTGGTGTCATCCCGACAAACTTTCGAAAAACAGAAGTAAAATAGCCTGGATCATCAAATCCTACTAAAATTGCAATATCGGTGATGGAATGATCGCTTTTTTCAAGTAAGAGCTTTGCCTCTTTCATTCTCTTTCGATTTGTAAACTCTGTAATAGAAATGCCCGTTTCACTTTTAAATTTCTTGGACAAATGAGAGGGATTGACGTTTATTGTTTCTGCAATCTTTTTTAAAGATAACTCTTTTTCAAAATGAAGATTAATATAGTCTACCGCTTGTTTTACGAGAACACTATATCCATTTGTGGAAACTTCTTTTACCAAATTGCAATATTCAATGGTCATTTTCTTATGAAGCTTTTCTAGCTCTTTAATGCTATTTGCCTTTTCTATTAGAATTGCAAATTTATCAGAACTTCTATGCAAATAAACAGGATGTACTCCTCCTTGTCTTGCTGCAAGTCTCAACATTGTATTATACGTAAATGCAAGATCTTTATTGACACGTAACAAATTATCAGGCATTCGATGAGAAGCATCAAAATAAAACGTTCCTAAAACTTCTAATGCTCCTTTTGCATTTCCTCTTCGAACCTCTTCAATAATCTTATCTTCAATTAAAAACCTTGCTTCCACTTCTGAACACATTCCCTCATCTTCCCACAATTCTTCTGAATCGATGTATTCAACATTTTTCTCTTGATAATAGACAACTTTTGTTTCCTTAAATTCTGTCATTGCCATATTCATTACCATATATCCGATTTTGTGGGATAAGTTCATATTAAAAATTGGTATCGTTGTATAATATTGTCGAATTTCAAATTGATGGTTTAAAGATAATTCATGCCGTTTTA
>UQVN01000313.1 GCA_900544525.1 uncultured Eubacteriales bacterium | reverse complement strand
CATGGGCTGGAATCGACCCGCCGCCGTATGAATCGGGACAGTTTATTGGTTCAAAACGCAAGATAACGAAACGAGGTTCTTCAACGCTCAGGAAGGTCGGATATGAGGTGATGAGAGTCCTTAAGAGTCATCCTGCTCCAAAAGATGATGCTGTATACAACTATATTTTGAAAAAGGAAAGTGAAGGTAAAAGCAAGAAACATGCAAAGATTGCAGGGTTGAATAAATTTCTGCGGATTTATTATGCAAGAGTAATGGCTGTTTATCAATAGAACATAAAATCCGCGAGTTCGTACAGGCTGGAGCACAGAGCCAGCCTTTTTGTCATACCCAAAAATAGATTAGTTAAATAATTTAAAAAACCTGCCAAAAAATACTTGACTTTTGTTAGCAGGTTTTTGTGTAATTTGTACATCTCTATTAGTTCAACCGGTTTTAACTATGTTTATTATAACAAACACAATTTTCTGATTGTTATGATTTTTGATACTAAAACAATTCATTTAGGCACTTGCGCAAAGTTATTTTTCTTGATTGCGCATTTTATTTCGTCTTTGCATATTTTTTCTTTTCATTGATTCAATCGATTCTCTTTCACCCATATTTTAGGAGTTTTTCCTGTAATTCTTTTAAAATTCTTAATAAAAGTGGACATATTATCGAATCCAACGCGCCTTGCTACATCTGTGATACTAATTGCTTCTTTTTGCAAAATCTTGCATGCATGACTGATTCTCACAAAATTCACATATTGTATGGGTGTCATATTATAGTTTTCCGCAAAAATTTTGCGCAAATAGCTCTCACTTATATATGATGCATCTGCTATATCACTTATTCGAATCTCTTCTGCATAATTTTCTTCAACATAAGCTAAAGCCTTCTTAAGTTTTTCAAGCTTATCTCGGTCCATTTTTTCTTCTTTTTCCATAATCCAGATATCTTGTGAATTGATTTTCACAATTTCCATTAGCAATGTATAAAGCAAACCTTTCACACAATTTTTGTACCCAAAATCCTTGATTCGAATCTGATCCATCAAACAGTCCAACTCTCTGGCGAATAATGGAATTTCTTCTTTTTGCAATAGAATTGCCCGAATTTCAATTCTTCTTCTCAGATTTTCTACTTCTCTTTTTTCATAATATTCTTTTAAAAATTCCATTGGATTAACATAGATAACTTCCCAGAAGCTATTTTCTCCCATAGTACTAACCACGTTATGCGGATAATTTGCCGGAACAATAATAATTGTTCCATCCGAATATGGAATTCGTTCCTTATTGAATATAATGGTTCCTTTTCCTTGTCTACAGATTCCAATTTCAAGAAGATTATGGTAATGATTTCTTGGTATTTCTTTTTCAAAACGGTCCCGCCCGTAGTTTCTGATTCCTACACTTCCGAGCTTGGCAACCAAATCCTCCCCACTTGATATCTGATAATATTCCAGCTTTATTTTTGATATATTTGCCATTTTTAGCCTTTCTGCAATCTTCTGAACATAATTAAGGTACAAGAATTGCTGTTACTTCTAAAGTACCAGCCTCTCTTAACTTCTTTATTTATAGTTCGTCTACTTCTTTTTCTGAAGCAGTTCTCCGTTTGTTTCTTCCCCATTCATACATGACATAATAATTAACCACTACCCCATATTATAAATAACACCCAGAAATACATATTTCAGACTGATAATCAGATTTTTATTGAATTTATTAATCTATATGTTATGACAACATATCTTTCAGACATGTACTCCGGTAGTCACTCGGCGATATTTTATATCTTTCTTTAAATACTCGGTTAAATGTTCTCTGACTTTCAAATCCACTATCCAGACAAATGTTTGTAATAGAATCACTCGTATTTTCCAAACGCTGGCATGCATAGTTCAGCCTTGCATCGTTAAGATATTGATTAAAGTTTCTATGGAATGTCTTGGAAAAGAGTCTGGATAAAACATATTTGCTCACGCCCAGGTCTTTTGCCATCTCTTCCAACGAAAATTTCTTCTTGAAATTTGCTGATATATAGGAAACTGTCTGGTAAATAAGATCGTTGCTCCCCACATTACTCTTTTCTACCAAATTTAATTTTCCTATGCAGCGTGCCAACATAATTTGAAGATATGCCTGTGCAACAGTAATATCCGACTGTTCTGTCTCTAAAATCGCATTTATAACCCTATATACCTCCGGTTCAACCTTTTCCGCTTTGATGATCGGATATTCAGGAGCCATGGATTGCATAATATCTGCAAATTTGGCAATCGTAAATGGCGATGCAATCAGATAAGTCGCTTTATTTACACCGGGTGTCAGTACCTGATAGTGATGAATAACATCTGGAAATACAAAGCCTATATCTCCTTTTTCCATATGGTATAGTTCCTGTCCGACACCAAGTTCTAATGATCCACTTGTTACACAAACGATCTCCAGTGCATTATGAAGATGTGGTTCAATATGTTTTGACTTCCTATTTATTGCTATAATCTCCTCTTTTGTGTCAACATATTTTAACTGCATGAAATACTCCCCTTTGCAACATTTGTCTATATCTTCTTTCGATTTGGCAAGCAATCCTTTTACACCTATCTTATAATCGACTTGTAAATAAGGAAAGGAGGAATTGCAAATGAGCAACCTAAAAAAATATCTGAATGACCTTTTAGTATTCTACACTGAATATTTTGAGCATCCTTACCATGTATAAATACTAAAAGGACTATTTTGTGAAAACTGAATATTTTTCTTAAGGCCATTTCACAAAAATGAAGTGGTCCTTTTTTATTTTCAAAATACAGTTCTATCACTTTATATATATAAAAAGCATTGTCTCATCGAACAACGACCAGACAACGCTTTCTCCTGTCAATTCTAATTTATGTCTGATGCATCTGTTACTTCATCTGCAGCAATTCCTTTTTCTGCTTTCAGTTTTTTATTTGCATCTTCTACATTCATTCTTGAAAGTACAAACATAATCAATACATCAAAGATTAACGGAAGCCAAAGATACATGAACTGCATCATATCAAGTGCAGACTGTGGCTGAGTTG
>UQVN01000312.1 GCA_900544525.1 uncultured Eubacteriales bacterium | reverse complement strand
CAATTTTAGCAAATTTAAAAATCCTATTGCTTGTGCTGTTGTAACTTTCATTCCTTTGATTTCTGCTATTCCAACTTCTAATTCTTCAATATGACAAGTAGTAAAGTCCATTCCTTCTAATCTATTTTGTAAAAAACTAGCACTTCTTAATTCACATGACTTAAATTCCATATTTTTAAATTCACTATGATTAAAATAAGCATTTCTGAAAATAGAGCCTTCTAATTGACTCTTATTCCACTTAGAGTCTGAAAAATTACTATAAGAACCTAACACTTGATAAAATTCGGTTTCTTTAAAAAATCCTTCACTCATATTAGTTCCTACTAATTTGCAACGCTCAAAACGTACTTTATAAAAACTACTATCCGCTACAACACAGTTGGAAAAATCACATTTTCGAAATAATACATTTGTAAAATCTGACTTTGTAAAATCACAATCTACAAATGTTACATTATCAAAAATACAATCTCTAACAATTAATGAATCTTCTATTTGCCCAATTGTCTGCCCCTGAATCAGACATTGTTCTATTTCTTCCCCTTGAAGTTTCCATTCTGAAAAATCTTCTACCATTATTAAACCTTTTCTTGCTACCTGCACCTATTCATTCTCCTTTTAAAACTAATTCTTTTCTTCCTCACTTCTTACTAGCGGTTTTGTTGCTTTCGCCTTTAAAAATAATGGAACGAATTCGGAAATCACCGCTGAGCCTTCTAAACCATACCATTGCATTTGTGAACCAGCCAGATGTCGAATCTTATATTTTAATGAAATCGCCAATCTTTTAAAAGATGCTAATTCACTTTCTGGAACGAGCATTTTCTTTAACATACAGAATTTAAAACTTCCAACTTTGCCTCCCGGTCCATAGATAGAATATTTCTGTTCTTGTGGTGGAAGTTCTCCAGATTTGGTCATATCGCCTACAATCTGTCTTAAATAAACATTCACCCGCTGATGCATCTTAAATCCCAACTTTAATCGAACACGGAAAATATAGTCTGTTCCAAAACTTTCTACTGTATATTCATTGGCATATGGCTCATCACTTACAATTAAGCTCACAAACCAATACGCCTTTGCTCTCTTTGTATTTTTATTGAAGATGGAATAAAGGATATCACGATCCATCATATCCCCTTCTCGTTCATGTGTAATATACACAAGATTATCTGCTAAATAGAAAATACTTTCATCTTTTCTTAATTCATCAAACATCGGTATATAATCTCTAATATGAAGATGTACTTCTTGTAAACGCTCAATAGCTGTTCCCTCTTGCCATATCACCATAATCAATAATAAAAGAACGGCTAACAATAATGCCACATATCCACCTTTCCAAAACTTACTTAAACTAGAAAGGAAAAATGTCCCTTCTAATCCCCCAAAGAAAATAAGAAACACAATCGGAATGAATCTTTTATTCTTTATCTTCCATAAGTAAACAAATAAAAGAAGGGTTGTCATAAGCATTGTCATTGTAATTGCAAGACCATAAGCGGACTCTAATCTAGCACTAGATTTAAAATATAGTACTACAAGGCTACAAGAAATCCAAATAATCATATTTACAAGTGGAATATAGCTTTGTCCTTTTGTTTGTGATGGATAAGTAATTTTCATTCGTGGCATTAAATCCAGTCTTGTTGCTTCGGATACAAGAGTGAACGATCCCGTAATCAATGCCTGTGATGCGATAATCGCAGCTATGGTACTTAAAATAACGCCAATCCCACGAACGGAATGTGGTAACATCTCAAAAAATGGATTCATATCTTCTATTTTTGCCAAAGCTTGATTTCCTTGATTTTGAATCAACCAAGCCCCTTGCCCAAAGTAGTTTAAAATTAAACATACTTTTACAAAAGGCCAACTTGCATAAATATTTCCTTTTCCCACATGACCCATATCGGAATAAAGCGCTTCTGCACCTGTCGTCGCCAAAAAAACACTTCCGAGAATCATAACTCCTACATGGTTTAACGGGCTAAATAAAATAGCAATTCCTCTTAGAGGATTTAGTGCACGGAGGATACTTAAATCTCCTGCCATATTATAAATACCCGCACCTGCCAAAAATAAGAACCATATTGTCATTAAAGGCCCAAATGCTCTTCCTATTAAACTAGTTCCTGCTTTCTGAACAAGAAATAGTATCGAAATAATAACCAATGTAATGACAACGATTCTCATTTGATCATCACCAAGCACTTCATAAATAACAGGAATACTTCTAAGCCCTTCAATTGCCGTAGTTACGGTAACTGCCGGAGTTAACACGCCATCGGCTAACAATGCGGCTCCTCCTATCATAGCCGGAATGATCAACCATTTTCCACATTTTTTTACTAAGCTATAAAGAGCGAAAATTCCCCCCTCGCCATGGTTATCTGCCTGCATAGCAACAAGCACATATTTTACTGTCGTTAATAGTGTAACTGTCCATATAATTAAAGATAGTGCTCCTAAAATGAACTCTTCATTCATTTGATTAAGACCACCATTTCCTGCAATAATGGATTTCATAACATACATAGGAGATGTTCCAATATCTCCATATACAACACCTAGAGCAATCAATGCTGCACCTGCACTTACGGGAATTCCTTTTGTCTTCTTATGAGAAGACATTTTTCCTTTTTGTGTTGGTATCTTTTCTTTCTTTATTGCATCTTCTTCCATTTCCTTACCTCTTTTACCTCTTGAATCCTTTCTTATCGACGGCTCCAACGATGAAAAATTCTAGTTGAAACCTTTGATATTGTTACTATTGTTATAGAAATTAAGGGTTTTTCTGTTCTATGTAAGATGGTATGGCAAATTGTTCCTTTTTTACTATAGAAACTTTTATTTTTATTTCCTATAGCATAAAAGTAATCATGGTTTTTATGTAATGAAAAACATAATATCACATAAAAAAAGGCGGTATTCTCTTACTGCCTAACACAGCACCAAGCATACCACTACTGAACTTTTTTATGTGTAGACATTGAGCCAATAAAATAGAAACTATTTTATTGACTCGTCTACTAGCCTAAAACCCTGCAAAATAATAAGAAAATGTGTGATC
>UQVN01000311.1 GCA_900544525.1 uncultured Eubacteriales bacterium | reverse complement strand
GCTAGTTGATAGTTATTATAAATATAGCTACTCAATCCACTTACTTCTAACTTTGTAACTGTAAATGAGTCATTGGATATATAGACAGTTTCCTTAATGTTGTCATATTTTTTTTCAATTGGTTGAACATTATTTTCCATTTTTGATTGATCATAATTTAGACATTCAATAGCTTTATCTAAATGTAATTCACGTTCATTACCTTGAGAATCTTTTCGATGATAGTCATAAAAACGATAAGTAATATCTGTTGCTTGTTGTATTTCATAAACTATACTCCCTTTTCTCAAGGCGTGTAACAATCCAGCCGGCAAATATACAAAATCATCAGATTTCACATCTAGATATCTTATTAGATCATCCCAGTGTTCGTTTCTTATATAATCCTTTAAATCTTCTGGACTTGAAGCATTATGACCATAAACAATATTGTAATTTGGCATTGCTTCAATAAAGTACCAAGCCTCATTTTTCCCGCTATTAAAACCTTCTTTTAAAGCATAAATATTATCGGGATGTACTTGAATACTTAAATCATCTTCTGGACCAACCAATGAAATAATAACTGGGAATGGTTCGTTTGGATGACCAAACAATTCTTGATGACTGTTCCATAATTCATGCAATGTCTTACCAACAAATGGTTCAGTAATACAAACTGTAGAAGCGTTTTCTTGCGCGCTAAAAGACCATGATTGCCCTATACCATCCGGGAAATCGCAATAGTCAAAATAATCTTTGACAAGTGTATGTCCCCATATTGCAGGACGAGGTATAGGCTTAAAAAATAATATACTCATTTATATTCTCCTTTGAAAAAAAGACAATTTAAATTGTCTTTAAATTCTTGACATGAATACAAAAAGATCCGCTAAAATTGTGACTGTTGACAATATTCTCGCTACCTTAACTGTTTTTTCTTTAATGGTATAACAGTATTTTTGTGCATAAAATCTATTAACTTGGGTTGCTTTTACACTATGATAAGCCCCCAATAATGCAAAGACTAGAATAACAACACTTAACCATAGACTTGTACCAACTTTCCATGCTGCTGGATAAGGAAAAACACCTAGTATAAACCCAATACACGAAACTGTAATTGCTGGGATAACATATGGATTCTTTAAATCACAATATTTGTCTTGCTTTTTCAAATCACTTTTTGCATTTTTTTCTTTTTTCTTTTTTTCTAAATACTTTTCTTCATAACTTTTTTGTTCCAACTTGATAATCTTCTCGCCACATATTTTACAAAAAACTGTTTTGTTATCTATCGGATTCCCACATTTTCGACAATACATAGAATTCTCCTTTATTTTAAAATAACACCAAATATATTTACGAGTAAAAAATACGAACTTAAAGCCATAGTAGCTAATCCTAAATTACCATTCTTTCTATATCCTTGTTTAACAGCATTGTAATCAACAAAAAGCGCAAACCCTTCAGTTGCTAAAGCTAGTATATAGAAAACACTGCTAATATAGAAAACAATACGAGAGTTTCCGACAGTATTATGAACTACAGTTGCCATAAAAAAATCTAAAATAACCATTGAAAATAGAAATAAGATAAGACCCAGTTGGCAGAAATAGTTTTTTTGGGGATTCTCTTTTAATTCAACAACTCTAGAAACATCTTCTTCTTTTTTTGTTAATTCCTTCCCACAATAATCACAATATATTGCATCATCGAGTATTTCGTTATGACAACATGGACAAGTCTTCATCTTAATTTCTCCTTTTCATTAAACAGCTACTTCAGTAGCTTTCTGCTCTTCTAATTTTTTTATTTCGTTCTTTTCATATGCTTTCCAGAACGGATACATGATAACCATACCGATTGCAAAGTTAATAAATACTAATAATACTGCACCAATTGATCCGGCAGTTGCCAAATATGCTAAAATTGGCGAAGGTGTTGCCCACGGAATGCTTATAACAAATCTTCCTACGAAACCAATTGAGGTTAACAAATAACTTACTGCAGCAGTAATAGTATGAATTAACACAAATGGAATTGCTAAGAAAGGATTTAATACAATAGGTAACCCAAACATCAAAGGTTCCACAATACAGAAAATCATTGATGGTGTTGATAACACAGCTAGCGGTTTTAATTGTGGTAACTTTTTAGAACTCATATACATGTAGATTAAGATCGGCCAACAAGTAGATACATATTGGAATAATCTATTTAATTGATCAATCCATATATGAGGTGCTGCTAAACCAGCTGTATATGCTTCTGTATTTTCAATCATCCAAGTTTGTAACATTGGAGAGATAACTGTCCCCACAATATTATCACCATGAATACCACATACCCAACATAATGAGGCAAAGAAATATGCAAAACAGAAAACAAAGATGTTATCCGCACCGGAAAGAACTGGTAATAAAATATTTGTGATTACTGCAGGAATGTCGAATCCCATAATAGTACGAATTGACCAACAAATTAAAGCAACAAATAAATATGGCACAATAGATGAAAAACTATCTGAAATTGCCGGTGGTACACTACTTGGTAATTTGATCCTAATGTTATATTTGTAACATAAATGAATAACATTTACAGATATCGCCATCGCAATAATAGCAGTAACAATCCCCGCACTACCCCAATATGTAATTTCTAATGCATTTACACCTTCAGAAGTTGCTGCGATACCGTTATAGTTTAATAAAATGAACGCAAATAACGCTCCTACAGCACCAGTAGTTTTATTAATACCCTTAATATCAGCATATTCAGCTCCCATTGCCACACACATATAAATTGCCATGATATTCATTGACAAACTATTAATTAATGACAATTGGTCAATATATGGTGTTAAAAACGGTAATAATGCTTTTTCTGTAATATTTCCATCAGCTCCAAATAAACAAATAACCAAAAAGATTGATCCAACCATTGTAACACCAATTGACGAAACCATTCCTCTTTGTAAACCTTGAATAAATGGAATTTGACCAAATTTGATTAACGGACTGGAAATTTTATCCATAGGTCCCATAATCTTATCTACAAAAGAATTTTTTTCCTTTTTAGACATGATACTCTCCTCCTCTTCAATCGAA
>UQVN01000310.1 GCA_900544525.1 uncultured Eubacteriales bacterium | reverse complement strand
TAATTTTCTAAATTAATTTATTTTTTATCGAACGGGGGATTTTAAATGAAAAACAAATTTTTTGCAACACTCTTAACTGCAACACTTGTTACTTCTTTTGCTCTGTCAGGATGCCAATCCAATACTGCAACAAATCTTTCCACTTCTTCCAAGCAAGAATCCAACACATCCAACAATCAAACAGAAACCTCTTCTAAAAAGCGTTATTACAAAAGAGTAAGTGTCCATGACCCTTCTATTATAAAAGCAGATGGCTCCTATTATATTTTTGGTTCTCATAGAGCTTGGGCAAAAAGCGACGATCTCATCAGTTGGGAAAATATTTCAACAAATATCAATACGGAATATAAAACAATGTTTACCGATCTTTGGGAAAACTATTGTAAAACCGATAGCAATCCTGATATCCAAGGAAATATGTGGGCACCCGATGTTATTTATAATAAAGATATGAAGAAATACTGTATGTATATGAGTATTAATGGTGATGAATGGAATTCCGCTATCGTCTTATTGACAGCGGATAAGGTCACCGGCCCTTATACTTATGTTGGCCCTGTTGTATTTTCAGGATTTAATACAACCACTCATCCTGCCTCCTATACCGATGTCTATCAAGTGTTAGGAAAAAATGCAGATCTTTCCCGCTATCAATCCACAAAAGACACAAAAATCAATGCCATCGATCCTTGTGTGAAATATGATGAAAATGGCGATCTTTGGATGGCTTTTGGCTCTTGGTTTGGTGGAATTTATATGCTAAAACTAGATCCCAAAACAGGACTTCGAGACTACTCTGTTTCTTATGAAACAAAAGAAGATGTTTCCGATGCTTATTATGGATATAAAATCGCTGGTGGACACGAAGTTTCTGGAGAAGGTGCCTATATTATTCATACAAATGGCTATTACTACCTCTTCTTGTCTTATGGTGGCCTCACAGCTTCTGGTGGATATCAAATGAGAGTGTTCCGCTCAAAAGAAATTACAGGCCCTTATTTGGATCAAAATGGAAATTCTTCTATTTACACAAGTTCTGCTAACAACCTTTTCTTAAAAATCGGAATTCGCCTTATGAGCTCTTATAGTTGGAGCGGTTCTTCTGAAATTCGTGTGGCACAAGGACATAATTCCGCTTTAGTGGATGAAGACGGACGCATTTTTCTCGTTTATCATACGAGATTTTCCAACCGTGGAGAAGAACATCAAGTTCGTACTCAGCAACTATTTGTCAACGAAGATGGTTGGCTTGTTAGCGCCCCTTACGAATATGCAGAAGAATCCCTTTCCCCTAGTGGCTACGCAAAAGAAGAATACGTCCGAGATTATGAGTTTATTACCCATCTTCCAACTGCCTACTTCCAAGCTTCTGGTACAGGAGATGTGGGAATTGTAAAAGCAATCACCATTACATTAAAAGAAGACGGTAGCATTACAAGCGAAGATGATTCCATTTCTGGAACTTGGACCGTGAAAGAAAATACTCCAAATGTTTCTCTTTCCATTGATGGCACCACTTATAAAGGCTATTTCTTAAAAATGCCAAATGAATCCTCTCAAAAAGAAGTAATGACATTTACTGCACTTGGGGATAATATGTGTATCTGGGGAAGCAAACAATAAAAAACTAAATAGTAAGTATGAAAAAGGCGTTTTTTGATGAGCAACCTCTATCAAAAACGCCTTTTTTGTTTCTCTATTCTTTTTCAAAATTCCAATTCTTTTTCCACTTTTCTCTTCCAAAATGAATAAAGAAAATAATTCCTCTTAAACACTCATCCATTGTCATAGCAATCCAAACACCGATTAGCCCTAATCCTAAATGAATTCCAAAGAAGTAAGAACCAGCGAGTGCAACACACCACTGAAAAATAATTCCTACTATCGTCGGTGTTTTTATATCTCCAACGGATACTAAAGAACGAGTCATAACAATATTAACCGCTCTTCCAAATTCTAATATAATCTCGATTCCAAGAATTTTCTTTCCAAGAGAAATAACCGTAGGATTATCTGTAAAAATGTAAAAGACCCAATTTCCACCTAAAAATAATAAAGTCGATACCCCAACACAAGTAATAAGAGCGATAACGGTTGTCATATAAACTCTTTTTCTCACTAAGTCAATCCTTTTAGAACCGATAAAATAGCCTAACACAACTTGTGTTGCCTCTCCAATTGCTAATGCATATACATAGGAAATATTTGCAAAAATACTACAATATCCCTTTGTCGCTGTTACAAGAGTTCCAAATTGATTGACAACACTTAAAATACACATTTGAGAAGCATTATAAGAAAGACTTTCTGTCCCAGATGGCACAGCCACACGAAGAATCTTTTTTAAATGTCCCCATGGAAATGGTTTTAAATAAGAAAGCCTAAGTGGAACATTGATTTTTTTCTTAAAAATATAAATCATTAAAATCATTCCTACTACTTTGCTACAAGCAGTGGAAATGGCCGCCCCAACAACGCCTAACTGCGGAAGTCCAAACCATCCATTAATTAAAATCGCATTTCCTATAATATTCATCACATTCATAATAATCGATACGAACATGACTTCTTTCATTAATGTAAACGCTCTTAAAATAGCAGAAAACACAAGATAAATACCTTGTACTACATTAAATCCAGCAACAATTAATAAATAAAGACTGGCTTCCCTTAAAACTTCTTTTTGTACATGCATAAACCGAAACAGCGGTTGATGTAAAATCCCAATCAAAATCGTCGTTCCAAGTCCTGCAACAATAATCATCACAATGGATGCCATACAAATTTCAGAAGCACTTTTTTCATCTTTTGCCCCCAAATATTGGGATAAAATAATCGTTGTGGCAGCCGCTGACATACTAAGTACAATAATGACTAAATTCATCACTTGATTCGCATTGACAATGGATGCCACAGAAGACTGAGAAACACGGCTTACCATAATCTGATCAATATTACCAACTAAAAGTTGTAACATTAATTCTACGAAGATTGGCAAAGACATTGCTATGAGCTTTTTGTTTTTATTCATGTTTTCAACCATTAAATCGTTTGTATTCATTTGACCTGACTCCCTCTTTTGTTTTCTAATAA
>UQVN01000309.1 GCA_900544525.1 uncultured Eubacteriales bacterium | reverse complement strand
TCCTTTTCTAATTACATTAGATCAAATATAAACAAAAAACCACATTAATTTCTTTTATAAAAGCCTCCCAAAAATAATTTTAAAAATTTTTAATTTATATATTGATTAAGCAATCTATTTGTGATATGATAAGTTCATCAAGCAAAACCTCTCCTAATGTTATTGATGATGTACTACCTTCTTAACATTGAGAAACAATATTTCTTTCGTAAGAAAAGGAAACTTCCCTTATTTTCTTTTTCTTACACCTGTGCATAGGCACAGACCAAAACATTAGCCCTCAAAAAAGCAGCGGATTCCCTTACTCCACTGCTTTTTTATTTGCACAAAATATATAAGTCAGGTAGAAATACATATACTATGATTGAACTTCCTAACGACGATAGAAAGTATGCTTTGTGAGATTTTCACTTTTGCAATCAGTCGTCATATAAAAACATAAATGCGTTCTCATGAATACACAAAGACTCATCATTAATAGAAATCCTGTCAAAACTTGTAAGACTCTTTTTTTCATAAAATTTTCCTGCTGTTTCCCTTGCTCATTTTACTTACTTTTTTAACTGTATAATTCTATACTATTTTTTATTATAATAATCCCTATCTTTTAAGACAATAGCCATGCAGACGAAAAAAGTGGCGAGAAATTTTTCCTCAAAATTTCCCGCCACTTTTATGATCATTTTCATCCCTTAAATCATTTCATAATTAGCAGATTTCTGCTCCTGCTGGCATTTCTTTTTCTGGTGTCATAAGAGCTAAGTTTCCTTCTGCATCTTCCGCACAAAGAATCATTCCTTCTGATAAGATTCCAGCTAATTTGGCAGGTTTTAAGTTTGTTACAACCATAACTTTCTTTCCTACCATTTCTTCTGGAGAATAAAAGTTCTTAATTCCAGATACGATTTGTCTTACTTGACTTCCGATTTTTACTTGGGAACAAAGAAGTTTTTTTGATTTCTTCACCGCTTCACAAGCAATAATTTCTCCTACTTGGAATTGTAATTTATCAAAATCATCGATTGTCACTTCTGGTTTTGGCTCAATATCAATTCCTGTCTCTTCTTTTTCTTCGGAAACTCCAGATTCTGCCTTCTGTTTTTCTTTCAAAACTTCTACTTTTTCAAGCACTTCTTTTAAATCTAAACGAGCGAATAAAATCTCTGGTTTTTCTACTACTTTTGTTCCAGATTCATAAAGACCAAACTGATTCAATTCCTCAAAGCTACGTTTTTTTGCATGTAACTGTGCAAGAATTTTTTCTGATGTCTCAGGCATAAAAGGCTCTAAAAGACTTGCTCCAATTGTAATGCTTTCTACTAAATGATAAAGCACTGTTGCAAGACGATCTTTTTTATCTTCTTCTTTTGCAAGCGCCCAAGGCATTGTTTCATCAATATATTTATTACAACGTTTGAATAAAGAAAAGATCTCTGTAATCGTATCGGCAACACGAAGTTCTTCCATCTTCGCTTCTGCTCTCTCTTTTACAGATAATGCCACTTGTTTTAATTCTTCATCCACTGGCTCCAATACACCTTTATTTTCTACAATTCCATCAAAATATTTATTTGTCATAGAAATCGTACGATTTACAAGGTTACCAAGAGTATTGGCAAGATCAGAATTTAAACGCTCTACTAATAACTCCCAAGTAATGACTCCATCGTTCTCAAATGGCATTTCATGAAGTACAAAGTAACGAACGGCATCTACTCCGAAGAAATCCACGAGATCATCCGCATAAATAACGTTTCCTTTGGATTTACTCATTTTTCCATCTCCTTGTAATAACCAAGGATGACCAAATACTTGTTTTGGAAGTGGTAAATCAAGTGCCATTAAGAAAATTGGCCAATAAATGGTATGGAAACGGATAATATCCTTTCCAATTAAGTGGAGATCTGCTGGCCAATATTTGTTAAATAACTCATCATTTTCTCCACCACAATGGTATCCAAGTCCTGTAATATAGTTTGTAAGAGCGTCAAGCCATACATATACTACGTGTTTCGGATCAAAGTCTACTTGAATTCCCCATGTAAAAGAAGTTCTTGATACACAAAGATCTTGTAATCCTGGTAATAAGAAGTTATTCATCATTTCGTTTTTACGAGAAACTGGTTGAATAAATTCTGGGTGTTCATTAATATAGTTAATCAAGCGATCCGCATATTTGCTCATTTTAAAGAAATAAGCCTCTTCCTTTGCTGGCTGTACTTCTCTTCCACAGTCTGGACATTTTCCATCTACTAATTGAGATTCTGTGAAGAAAGATTCACATGGTGTACAATAAAGCCCTTCATAATGCCCTTTATAAATATCTCCTTTATCATAAAGATATTTAAAAATCTTTTGGATTTCTTTTTCATGGTATTCATCCGTTGTACGAATAAATTTATCATAAGAAGTATTCATTAAATCCCAGATAGTTTTTATTTCTCCAGCTACATTATCAACAAATTCCTTTGGCTTAATTCCTGATTCTGCTGCCTTTAATTCAATTTTTTGCCCATGCTCATCAGTTCCTGTTTGGAAGCGAACATCATATCCTTGCTCTCTTTTAAAACGAGCAATACTATCTGCAAGCACGATTTCATAAGTGTTTCCAATATGTGGTTTTCCTGATGTGTAGGCGATAGCTGTCGTAATATAATATGGTTTTTTACAGTTTGTACACATATCTAATCCTCCTAATTTTATTTACACTGTTCTAAGCGTTTTTTATATCTAATTACTTTCAAAATTGTAAACTGTATAGAAAAAGCTCCCCTCCTATCTCCGTTTGGAAAAGGACGAGAGCTATCGCTTCGTGATACCACCTTTTTTTACAAGATTCTTACAAACCTTGCCTCATAAAGTTCCTATTTTTCTAGGAAAAGAATCTTTCATTTTTTCTTTTCCATAGCAATTGGTACTTTTATGCTATAACGGGCATTCCCGTCGTAATCTTACAAAACAAATGGTTCCCTTTTGTTGTCTTGCTCGGTACGCGGCTCCAAGACCATCTTCCAATTTCCTCCCATATCTGCTTCCACCTAATCAGACTCTCTGTAATCTTTAGAAATTGTACTCTTCTCTTCTTAGCCTTTTCCTATTATTTTATACTTTTTCATGAAAATTTATT
>UQVN01000308.1 GCA_900544525.1 uncultured Eubacteriales bacterium | reverse complement strand
AAAATACTAAAATTTGTAAAAAAATAATAAAATTCATTTAAAGTAAATGAAAATGCTTGGATTTTTACTGTTTGAAACGAAGATAAAGAAATCTTCACTTGAAATTATCACTAATTAGTGATATATTGTGATCAATAAATGAAGATGAAATGCAATACGTGTATGAATATAGAAAGGAATGAATCATTATGGAGAGAAAAATTAGAAAGAAAGTAACAGGATTTCAAACACAAGATGGAGCAGGGGTAAGACTTGTGCGAGTGCTTGGATTAGAAACAGTGGAAGAATACGATCCATTTTTAATGTTGGATTCTTTTGACAGTAAAAATCCAGAAGATTATACAAAAGGATTTCCATTTCATCCACATAGAGGAATTGAGACGATTACTTATCTTGCAAAAGGAAGAATCAAACATCGTGATCATCTAGGAAATGAAGGGGTGATTGGAGAAGGAGAAGCGCAGTGGATGACAGCAGGCTCTGGAATTATGCATGAAGAAATGCCTGAGGCTTCCGAAGAGATGTTAGGAGTTCAGTTATGGCTTAATCTCCCAGCCGTACACAAAATGACAAGTCCAGAATACAATGACATTAGAGATATTCAAGAGGTACAAGAAGAAACAGCCCTTGTTCGAGTGGTAAGTGGAGAATATAAAAATGTAAAGGGATTCCAAGGAAAATATATTCCAGCTGATTTTTACGATATTCGTTTAATAGAAAATAAAGAATTTACATTCCAAACAAAAGCGGAAAATGAAGTTTATCTTTTCTTATTAAAAGGGGATTTAGAAGTAGAAGGTGAGTTCTGCAAAGAAAAAACAGCTGTTGCTTTAGAGCGTGGGGAAGCAGTAAGTGTAAAGAGTGTGGAAGGAAAGCCAGCAGAGTTTCTTGTGTTTAGTGCACCAAAACTTTCAGAGCCAGTTGTTTGGGGTGGTCCAATTGTAATGAATACACAAGAAGAGTTAAGACAGGCCTTTTATGAATTACAAACTGGAACGTTTGTAAAAGAAGATGCTAAAAAATAAGGTGAAATAACGGCTTAACATAAAAATAGTAAATAAGAGTTATTATCAAAAGTGAAAGCGGGGATAAGAAATAAAACGATCCCCGCTTTCATTTTACGCAAAGACATTGAGAAGAAAAATAAGAAGGCTAATCTATATCCAGTATATGATATAAAAATTCGATGGCCTCATTCATGCCGATGCCATTATGTCCTTTAGTTGGTTCAAAGTGCAAGAAAACTTCAATATCATGATATTCTTTGATATCTTTCATTTGTTCTGCCTGTTTTAGGAAAGGCACTAATTGTGTGGAGTTATCCGCCATAGAGCATAGGTTTACATGCATATAGATTTTAGGAACATAGCTGTGTTTTTCAAAGGCATCGATGACACTAAAGCGTTCTTTATAATTTAAAGCGGTGCCAATGTGATCAAAACAAAATGTGAGAACGGAATCTAAAGCCTCTTTAAAAATCCAATTTCGAACATCCAGTTGTGCGTTATCTGCAACAACTTTTGAGCCTTTTAAGTAAATTCCTGTTAGAATGGAAAGGTAACCACCCGCAGAAGTGCCATAAATTACAGTGTTTTCAAGAGGAATATTCATTTTTTCTATAATTTTCTTTAAGATCAGACTACTATTTTCAAGATAGTAGTTTTCGTTTTTTCCGACTCCCCATCCAAGTTGTAAAAAGCTATTGACATATAAAGTTGGATCCATACAAAAGATCGAGGAGGTCTTTAATATTTTTGCCCAACTATGTCTTTGGAAGATCGGAACACTTACGTTTCCACCAGCTACGGCACCATTATGAAAGACAATAAGTTTATCCATATCACTTCTTCGATTGATTAAATATTCATAAGGAACATCATCTTTTAGAACTCTTAATATATACATAGAGTCCTTTAAAATTTCGTGTTGTGGTAACTCATAATCATAAATGGTAACTTCCTTATATGGAAGTTTTTTCATTTTTGAATGAGAGTTTGCCTTTTGGATGGTTGTGTCAATTAAATCGGTTGTTTTCTTGATTTCAGTTTTTAGATCATATTCCTCCCCGATATGAAAATTTGGCTTATAGCCATTATACTGATCTAAATAATGAATGAAAGCAGAAGCGATCTGTTTTTCATTATATTCGATCAGAGTACCGCAGTGATATTTTTCTACCAATTCTTTTGCAATCCCTACATCTGTTGAAATAATAGGGGTATTTAGCATAACGCTTTCTGCTAGTACAAGGCTAAATCCTTCACTAAGAGAAGTTAGTACTGTTGCTACACTGTTTTTGATATAAGGATAGGGATTTTCAATAAATCCAAGTATTTTAACATTTTTTTCAAGATTATTGTCTTTTATATATTGTTCTAGTTTTTCTCTATCCTCTCCATCTCCTAAAAGATAGAGTATAAAATCGTCTCGTTGTTGTTTTAGCTCTTTTACTGTCTTTAAAAGTAAGATTTGATTTTTGTTATAGTCCAGTCTGCCAAGGCTAGTAAATAACATTTTATCTGGCAAAGAGATAGGCTCTTCGCTTAGAAGTTTTACTTTTTCGCTATCAACAGAATTTGAAATTTTAACAACATTTTCTGTGATACCAAAAAGTTCGGTTAATGTTTGTTGTACCACATCCGATATTACGA
This sequence comes from uncultured Eubacteriales bacterium, assembly GCA_900544525.1. Taxonomy (GTDB): domain Bacteria; phylum Bacillota; class Clostridia; order Lachnospirales; family Lachnospiraceae; genus Scybalomonas. The sequence goes on along the minus strand of UQVN01000308.1, from coordinate 485 downwards.
CAATAGAATCAAAACATTTTAAAACATTTGCCTGCATTTCATGTTCTTGTTTTACTTGTTGATAACGATCGGTATTTTCATCAAATTGTGTATAATCTAGTTCACGCATATCGCCTCGAATCCAAATAATTTTAGCACCACCTGTGATATAAGAGGCAAAATAAGAGGGAGCATTGTGATTACAAGCAATAATACAATCATATTTTTCGGAAATTAATTTATTAAAACGCAAAGGATTTGCCAATAAGTCATAATAATTTTTTAGTGCGTCCTGTTCGTTGAAATTTTCAGAAGTATAGTCAATAAGAGCGTCGAGTATTTTGATATTATCATTAAAAATTGAATTATTAGAATTTTTGAATAAAGGTAGAATACTGATAGCATATTTTGTTTTATCCATCTGATTTAGCACATCGGCTAATGATTTTTCGGTACCGTATCCATAAGAGATACTCCATGTTATAAATAATAATTTTTTCATTTTA
>UQVN01000307.1 GCA_900544525.1 uncultured Eubacteriales bacterium | reverse complement strand
TCTTAAAATATTGTTTTTCTTTTTTTGGTCTTCTGCTCCGCAATGGATTTAAAACCCAACTGGATATTATTAAAAAGAAAAACGCAATGAGCAACTGAACGATAACACTTACAACTAACCAGCTCTGTTCTGCAAAGGTATACATTCTTCCGCTTGCTGATACACCAAAAAGATTTGGTAACAAAGAACTAACTCCAGATGCACCTGAACTCTTTTCCATAAAATCAAAAAAAAGTATCAATGGATTTACTAATAATCCTAACGCTCCCCATCGAATATCAGGAGGTGTTCCAAGATAACCATCATTGACACTGTCATAGAAAAAAGCTCTCCACAGATGGTCTATCATCGGAAGAATTAAAACAGTGCCAACAATAACGAAAATAAGAAACAAAAAAGTGAGTCCAATAGCAACTGGAGTCTTTTTCACAAGTGTTGAAAAAAAGATTCCTGCACTTCCTGCATAGATTCCAATGGAAGTAATTATAAATAGAAAATATAACATATATTCCCAGTCCATGCCACCAAAAATAAAGGCCGTTGATAAAATCGGGATACTGGATATTACAAGAATACAAACAGTACACATGGACGCCATTAATTTTCCAAGCACAATCTGAAAAGGTCGAATAGAAGTGGATAACATAATATCTAAGGTCTGCCTCTCACGTTCTCCTGATATGGAGCTAGCTGTCAGTATCGGAACCATAAAGCATACTAGCACACATTGTATCCAACCAAGAATCTGGAAAATTCCTATTAACTCTCCATATTCCACTGTAAATCCACTTTCATATTGACTTTGAACTCCTGATAGAGAAAGAATAGCCACACAGGATAAAACAAGATTATATACCATTAAAACGAGAGGGAGTTTTATCGTTCTTGCATTTAATTTCAATTCTTTACTTAAAATTGGATTGATTTTCATGTTGTCCCTCTCCTTCCTCTGTTAATGCCATAAATAATTCTTCTAGATCGCCTCGTTCTCTTACAAAACTATTGATATCGGCACCACCTTCAATGAGACTTCGAAGTAACTTTGCCTCTTCTTCTTCTGTCCCTTTAAAACTCAGTTTTAGACAATCCTGTAAAATGGAAACTCTTTCTACTTTTGGATTCTCTTTTAATAGACGTAGAACCTTTTCTTTTCCAGCATACACTTGTATTTTTAATGTGTTCTTTTCTTTTGCCTGCATTAAAACATTATCAATAGAACCATATACAAGAAGTTTTCCTTGATCCATAATCCCTACAGTCGTACAAATTTCTGCTAGCTCGTGTAAAATATGAGAACTAATTACAATAGTTTTCTCAAATTGTTTTAGAATTTTTAAGACTTCTTTCATCTCATGCCGCGCTCTTGGATCTAGTCCAGATGCTGGTTCATCTAAAATCAATACTTCTGGATTATGAACCATACTTCGAGCAAGACAAAGCCTTTGTTTCATTCCTCTTGAGAGTCCATCTACATAACTATTTTCTTTCTCTAGTAAGTCCACAATTTCAAGCATTTCTCTTGCCCGCCGTTTCCCCTCTTTTCCAACAATTCCATACATAGATGCATAAAATTCGATATATTCAATCGCCTTAAGATTGTCATAGACACCAAAGAAATCTGGCATATATCCTATCTTCTGTTTTATTTTTTTTTCATTTTTTCTAGTATTGATTCCATCAATCCAAATTTCTCCACTCGTTTCTTTTAAGAGACCAGCAGCTATTTTCATCGTTGTTGTCTTTCCTGCTCCATTTGGACCAACAAAGCCAAAAATTTCGCCTTTTTGAATATCTAAATCAAGATGGTCTACTGCTAAAAAATCGCCATAATATTTGCATAACTGCTTAATTTTTAACATTTTTATCCACCTCCATTCCAGACACGGATATCATCGGAAGCTCTGTCCAGTCAGAAGATGACTTAAATTTTATTCTCATTCTATTTTCTACAATATAGCTTTCCACCTGTTTTGATGTCAACTGTTTTGAATCCGTAAATACTCTCTCATATCGTTTCTTTTTATAATTCCACATAAAAATGCGAAGTCCGTTTTTCTTAAATGGCTCCTCTTTTGTAAGAGCAGATGTCCATACTTTTTTAATGTCATAAGTAGGATCAAACTCATATTCCACTTCATCTATCTTGTTATAGAGACAATTGTCATAGGCACTAACATTATAATTGCTTGTATACACCATATTATCCAAAATATTTTGCACATAATAATCGCCTGCATCTTCTGGCATTTGTTCAAAGGATTCATAAAACAATGCTTTTCCCATTTCTGTAATCGATTCATTTTCAACATAATCTTGTTGATACTGTTTGGTAAGCCCCAATAAATATCCTGTTCCCGTTTCCATATCCTCAAAATGGCTTCCAAAAAAATTACAAAGATTGAGCATTTGGTATTTTCTTGCTCTTTCTTCTCTTGTACTATTAGGCATCTGTCCTGCGATCACATTTGCAATAGAATACGCATTTGTTTTTTGAATGTTTATCATCTCGTTTGAAGAAATGGTTACTGTCTCTCTATTTTTCATGTTACCTAAAGACACATACATTCCATTATAGATCATTCCAACTTCCACAAGGTCATATCCAGTACGGTTCGTTATCGTCCCTTCAATACTATCTACCGTCAGTGTAAGTTCTCTTTCAAATCCTGTTTCTTTTTGTTTTTCTTCTCGATCCATTGTAAATATTTCAGAAGAAAACGCCTTGTTTTTTTCAATGGAAAGGATAGTTCCCTCCTCTTCCTCTTGGATAGAATAAGCAATCGCATCTAAGCTATTTTCATCTTCTCCATAGGAATAAAATTCTCTTAATGGCATTATTTTTTTCAGACTAGAATCCAACGTAGACACATAAGCTTTTTTCCCTGGATTCAATAGCGATAAATATACTTTTTCTTTCCATGTATCACTTCCCGTATCAATTAATGTCATCGTAGTAGCAATTGGATTATGAAGTCTTGAACCAGAACTCATAAGAAAAATAAAACCATTAAAGATAACAGCAGACACTGGAATAAGTACCCAAATCCACCCTCTTTTATCCAATCGTTTTAAAATAAAATAGCCAATTGGTCCAATAATTAAGATATAAATGGTAAATAAAATAATATAATAAATGGTCTTTGGAAAAGAA
>UQVN01000306.1 GCA_900544525.1 uncultured Eubacteriales bacterium | reverse complement strand
ATTTAGATACACTTTATAGCAGAGAAGATGTAGATGCTGTAATTGTAGCAACTCCCAACTATCTTCATAAAGAGCCGGTTGTAAAGGCAGCAGAACATGGTGTCAATGTTTTCTGTGAAAAACCTATTGCTTTAAGTTATGAAGACTGTGATGAAATGGTAAGAGCATGCCAGGAACATGGTGTAACTTTTATGGCTGGACATGTAATGAATTTCTTTAATGGTGTTCGTCACGCAAAAAAATTAATTAATGATGGCGTAATTGGAAAAGTTTTATATTGCCATTCTGCAAGAAATGGTTGGGAAGAAGCACAGCCATCTATATCATGGAAGAAAATACGTGAAAAATCAGGAGGCCATCTCTATCATCATATTCATGAATTAGACTGTGTACAGTTTCTCATGGGAGGAATGCCTGAAACAGTAACAATGACTGGTGGAAATGTAGCACATCAGGGTGATGAATTTGGTGATGAAGATGATATGCTGTTTGTAAATATGGAGTTTTCTGATAATCGTTATGCTGTTTTGGAATGGGGATCCGCATTTCATTGGCCAGAACATTATGTATTAATTCAGGGTACTAAAGGAGCTATTCGCATTGATATGTGCGATTGTGGTGGTACTTTAAAAGTAGATGGTAAGGAAGAACATTTCTTAGTACATGAATCTCAGGAGGAAGATGATGACCGTACAAGAATTTACCATGGAACAGAAATGGATGGTGCTATCATGTATGGAAAACCGGGGAAAAAACCACCAATGTGGTTACATAGCATTATGAAGAATGAAATGAGATATTTCAATGGAATTATGCATGGAAACGAAGTAGATGATGAATTTAGACCATTGTTGACAGGAGAAGCAGCAAGGGCAGCAATTGCAACAGCAGATGCTTGTACAAAATCAAGATTTGAGGACAGAAAGGTAAAATTGAGTGAGATTATAAAATAAATAGAGGTGAAAAATATGCATAAATGGAAAAATAAAATAATGGCATTAACATTGACATCTATAGTTGGCATTAGTTCTATGACGGTTTATGCATCAGAAGAAAGCAATAAAATAGAGATAAATCAAGAAAATACAGATAATCAGATTTCAAAAGAGGGTTTAATTTTTCAAAAAAGCAATATTGAAATACAAGAAGGGCAAGGCTATAGTCTTAATAATGAACCAGAAATGGAGCATGTAAAGGCTCTTGCTCAAGGAACTGTGATTATATCTTATACATCTACTAGTACAAATGGGATACAATCATTATTTAGCGTAGGAAATAGTAGTACCGGAAATCAAGATAGACATTTTCATATTTATATAACGAGTTCTGGTGGGGTTGGCATGGAAGTAAGAAACACTGATGGAGTGTTTAAATATACTTTAGACAGACCTGCTGCGGTTCGAGAGTTTTATAAAGGAAAAAGAGTAGTTAATACTGTTGCATTAAAAGCTGATGAAGGAAATGGGCAGTATAAATTATTTGCAAATGGAGAATTATTAGCAACACTTGATAAAGAAGTATTTAAGTTCATTAAGGATATATCAGGTGTAGATAATGTTACTTTAGGAGCAACAATGCGTCAGGGTAAAGTTGCATATCCATTTGGAGGTACAATTCATAATATAAAAGTGTACGACAGTGTGCTTTCAGATGAAGAACTCATAAAGGCAACTGGTATTACAGAATATGGAGAAAATATTTTTTATGCCGGAGATACTACAAAATCTAATTATTTTAGAATTCCATCATTGCTTACATTGAGTTCTGGAACTGTTATTGCAGCAGCGGATGCCAGATATGGTGGAACACATGATTCAAAGAGCAAAATCAATATAGCTTTTGCAAAAAGTACAGATGGAGGAAAGACATGGTTAGATCCGACGCTTCCTTTGAAATTTGATGATTATGTTGCAAAAAATATTGATTGGCCAAGAGATTCTGTAGGAAAAAATGTTCAAATCCAAGGAAGTGCTTCTTATATAGATCCGGTTCTTTTGGAAGATAAAGAAACAAAAAGAGTTTTTCTATTTGCAGATTTAATGCCAGCCGGTATAGGAAGTTCCAATGCTTCTGTGGGCTCAGGATTTAAAGAAATTAATGGAGAAAAGTATTTAAAATTGAGTTGGTATAAAGATGGAGGCAATACATATAATTATTCTATTAGAAATGATGGAAGTATATATGACGATATGACAGGGACGCCTACGGAATATAGTGTAGATGGGGAATACAATTTGTACCAAAATGGCAAACCACTTATGTGTAAACAGTATGATTATAATTTTCAGGGAACAAGCTTAATAGAGAGTAAAACAGATATGGAAGTAAATATGAACATTTTTTATAAAGACTCAGTTTTCAAAGCTTTTCCTACAAATTATTTAGCAATGAGATATTCAGATAACGAAGGCGATACGTGGTCTGATTTAAAAATAGTCAGCAGTTTTAAACCTGAAAATTCTAAATTTTTGGTGGTTGGTCCTGGAGTGGGGAAACAGATTTCAAAAGGAGAACATGAGGGAAGACTGATTGTTCCTTTATATTCAAAATCTTCAGCAGAGCTTGGATTTATGTACAGCGATGACCATGGAGATAATTGGACATATGTTGAGGCAGATAATCGTACAACGGGTGCAACTGCAGAAGCGCAAATTGTAGAAATGCCAGATGGTTCGTTAAAGACATATTTAAGAACCGGTTCAGGTTATATTGCAGAAGTAACGAGTGCTGATGGAGGCGAGACATGGAGCAAAAGAGTTCCTCTTACTCAAATAAGTACAACATCATATGGCACACAATTATCTGTTATTAATTACTCTCAGTTAATTGATGGGAAGCAGGTAATTATCTTATCTTCGCCTAATGCAACTAATGGAAGAAAGAACGGAAAGATATGGGTAGGCTTAATTAATGATACAGGAAAATCAGGAGTTGACAGATATTCTATAGATTGGAAGTATTCTTATGCTGTAGATGGATCTCAAATAGGATATTCATATTCTTGTCTCACAGAGTTGCCGAGTGGAGAAATTGGGCTGTTGTATGAAAAATATGATTCATGGTCAAGAAATGAATTGCATTTGAAAAATATCTTGAAATATGAAAAATTTACTATTGATGAATTAATAAGGAAATAAAAGATACGAAAGGGGCTGTCGCACTAAGTAATTAG
>UQVN01000305.1 GCA_900544525.1 uncultured Eubacteriales bacterium | reverse complement strand
TTGCTTTCGCTATGGGGATATAAGCGCTTTTTTAAGAATTTATAAAAAGCTGTTGTATTAGATATCTTTTTATTATATCATGTTTTTATGAAGTATAAATCAAATAATAATGTAGTTTATTCTTGCTCAAGAGAATTAAGGGGTATTCGTCACGTATCTTGCGAGAGGAATATCCTTGGTTGCGATCAAGGATTCCCACTCTTTGGACAAACAGTTATTTTGTTAGCACAGTAGGTGGTGCGCCGTTATCCGTAATCAAACAATACATTGAGAATCAGAAAAATGTGTAGGTGAGTGTATGCAGTTATCAGAAACAATAAAACTTTATATGACGAAAGAGCAGAAGGCTCTTGTTGCCGAGGCTATGGACGAGTATATCAGTACCGTTAATCGTCTTGTTTCGATTGCCGTAAATGGTACATCGATCAGTAACTATACGACTGCTCATGTTCATGCAAATCTACCATCTGCTCTTATCAATCAATGTATCCGTGACGCAAAATCCATTGTCAACAAGTACAAGAAGAAATGTCGTAAGGCTGATATCAAAAACAAGAAGCTCAAAAAACAAGGTTCTTCTATCACAGTAAAAGAGCCTACCGTTTCTGTTTTGAAAAGACCTTGTTGTTATATAAACAATCAGAATTTCAAAATAAAAGAGGATTGTATTGAGTTTCCTGTTTTTGTAAACGGTAAATCTAAGAGGGTGTCTATCCGTATAAGTCTAACCGATAGACAGAAAGAGTTATTTCGTACTGGGAAACTTGGAATCATGCGTATTGTTTATAAAGGCAGAAAAATAGTGGCTCAAATTGTCTATAGCGTTGCAGAAGGAGAGTATCTGGATACTGGTAATGTCATGGGTGTTGACCTTGGTATTAAATGTCCAGCGGTATCTTATATATCGGATGGTAACGTTACGTTCTATGGCAATGGTCGCAGGAATAAATATATACGTAGACATTATCAGTATCTTCGCAAGAAGCTACAGAAAGCCAAGCATATCCATGCTGTTAAGCGTATTAGCGATAAAGAACAGCGTATCATGAAAGACATAGACCATAAAATAAGTCATGACATCATAAAAACAGCGGTTGCTCATGATGTTAGTGTCATAAAGTTAGAGCGTTTAGCAAACATTCGCGCTACGACAAGAACAAGTCGTAAAAACAATCATAGTCTGCATAATTGGTCCTTCTATCGGTTAGCCAAGTATATAGAATATAAAGCCAAACTTGTAGGCATAAAAGTTGAGTACATAAATGCAGCATATACAAGTCAGAAATGTCCATGCTGTGGGGATATTCACCATGCCAAAGACAGAAATTATGTATGTAACTGTGGGTTTCATACCCATAGAGATTTGTTGGGTGCAATCAATATTTGTAACTCAACTGAGATATGTGGTAATAGCATATTTGCATAGGGAACTATATGTTCTGCCCTATGATGGGTAATGGCATACCCATACCTTGCACTACGACCGAACAGAAATGTACGGGTCAGCCATTATGTAATGGCAGGTAGCAAGAATCCCCTGCCTTTAGGCATGGGGAGTGTCAATAGCAATGAATTTATTGCAGTGAGTTTAATAGAAACAAATTAAAATATAGATAAGAGGAGAATGAAAATGAAAATAGAACATATTGCTATGTATGTAAATGATTTGGAAGCTACTAAGAATTTTTTTGTTAAGTATTTAAATGCAGTTCCAAATGATGGATATCATAACACGAAAACTAATTTCCGTTCTTATTTCTTATCCTTTGATGATGGTGCAAGATTGGAGATTATGACGAGACCAGCTATGGAAGATTGTAAAAAAACACTTGCAAGAACAGGTTTTATCCACATTGCTTTTAGTGTAGGAAGCCAGGAAAAAGTTGATAAATTGACAGCACAATTAAAAGCAGATGGCTTTGAAGTTATCAGCGGCCCTCGTACAACTGGTGATGGGTATTATGAGAGTTGTATCATTGGAATCGAAGGAAATCAGATTGAGATAACGATTTAATAAGTTTCCTTTATTACGGAAAAGGATGAGGAACTTGAAAATATGTTCCTCATCCTTTTCATAAAATAAAATTGTGGAAAAGATTTTGGTTAAAGAGAATTATCATCTTTCTTTTGAATTCGAAATGCCTTTGCCGCCTCTCTACGTCTTTTATCTTGAATAGCAGCATAATGTCTGGACGTCGTATTAATATCTTTATGTCCTAAAGCATCTGCTACGATATAAATATCCCCTGTTTCTTCATAAAGCCGTGTTCCATAGGTACTTCGTAATTTATGAGGAGTGATTGTTTTTCTTGTAATCACTTCTTTACTATAATTTTTCACTAACTCTTCAATGGCATCAACGCTAATCCTCTTTTTTCTTCTCGATAAAAAAAGTGCTTTTTCTTCTGGTATTTGTTCTAGCAGAAGTTGACGTTCTTTTAAATAATCTTCTAGCGTTTCTTTTACCTCTTCTCCAAAATAAACATACATTTCATTTCCACCTTTTCGAATCACTCGAATTCTTTCATTGATAAAATCCACATCATCGATATCGAGTCCTACACATTCGGATACGCGGATGCCTGTCCCAAGTAACAAAATAGTGATCGCAATGTCTCGTTTCCGATTGGACTTATAGCGGATATTGGCGTTTTTGATATGTTCAATTAGAGCCACAATTTCTTCTTCATCCAAATGGATAATTTCTTTTTCGTGAATCTTTGGCGTGGAAACTTTTAGCATAGGATTTTTCGTAATTAAATCATGTTGATGTAAATAATAAAAGAAACTTCTTAAAGAAGCAATTTTTCTTGCCACTCCTCGTTCTCCATTTTGATACCATTGTCCAGTAGGGGAGCAGTAGAACTTTAAATATTCTTGGTATTCTTCAATGTCAAAAATTGTTAACTCTTCTAAATACTCTAATGTAACGTCTTTCATTGTGCAATCCACAAATTCTGGCTTAGAGGTAGTTAAAAAATAAAAGAATACCTGTAAATCGGATAAATAAGAATATCTTGTGTTATCAGAAGTCAGTGGCTCAATACCACGGGCATACTTTCCAACATAAGGTGGAAGTTCTTTTAAACGTTCTCGGATTTTTAATGTAAAATTGATTTTCTTTTGTTGTTGATAATTAAAACTTCGTTTCATCGTCTCAAAATACTCCTTTAACTCTATTAGTTTACATAAAAAAAATATGTAAATATATTTTG
>UQVN01000304.1 GCA_900544525.1 uncultured Eubacteriales bacterium | reverse complement strand
CTGATATTATATTTTCTAATCTTTGGAATATAATAGAAAAAGAAATAGCAAAAACTATTTATTTAAAGGGAGGAATTACGATGCAGTTTAAAACAACAAAGGAACATGAAGCATTTAGAGCAAAAGTTCGTAAGTTTGCAGAAGAAGAAGTAAAACCTTATGCATTTTTAATGGATAAGGAAAATGGATTCCCAACAGAGGCTGTAAAGAAAATGGGAGAGTTAGGATTTATGGGCATTCCATTTCCAAAAGAATATGGCGGAGCTGGAATGGATGTTATGAGTTATGCGATTGCGGTAGAAGAGCTTTCAAGAGTGGATGGTGGTACAGGCGTTATTTTATCTGCCCATGTTTCTTTAGGAAGCTGGCCTATTTTTCAATATGGAACAGAAGAACAAAAACAAAAATATTTAGTTCCTTTATTAAAAGGAGAAAAAATAGGAGCCTTTGGTTTAACAGAGCCGAATGCAGGATCTGATGCAGGTGGAACAGAGACAACCGCAGTTTTAAAAGGAGATTATTATTTATTAAACGGTGGTAAAATCTTTATCACAAATGCACCAAAAGCGGATACATATGTGGTGTTTGCAGTTACAACACCTGATATTGGTACAAGAGGAATTTCTGCTTTCATCGTAGAAAAAGGTTGGGAAGGTTTTGAATATGGCGATCATTATGACAAAATGGGAATTCGTTCCTCTTCCACAGCAGAACTTATTTTTAATGATGTAAAAGTTCCAAAAGAAAACCTTCTTGGAAAAGAAGGAGAAGGATTTAAAATTGCCATGTCCACATTAGATGGTGGGCGAATTGGAATTGCTTCTCAGGCATTAGGAATTGCACAAGGTGCTTTTGAAAATGCACTTGAATATTCAAAAGAAAGAATTCAGTTTGGAAAACCAATTTGCCAACAGCAAATCATTTCTTTTAAATTAGCTGATATGGCTACAAAACTTCGTTGTGCAAGAATGTTAGTATATAGTGCTGCTGAACTAAAAGAATACCACGAACCATATGCTATGGAAGCTGCCATGGCAAAACAATATGCATCTGACATTGCATTAGAAGTGACCAATGATGCGTTACAAATCTTTGGTGGAAGTGGTTATTTAAAAGGTATGGAAGTAGAACGTGCATACCGTGATGCCAAGATAACAACGATTTATGAAGGAACCAATGAAATTCAAAGAGTTGTTATTGCATCCCATTTAATTGGGAAAATGCCAAAGTCAAAACAGACGAGAAGTGCTTTGCCAAAGAAACCAGCAGCAACTGGAGTTCGTAAAAAGATGATTTTTAAAGGGGGAAGTCCAGAAGAAAGGGTTGCTTCTTTAGTAGAAAGTCTAAAAAAAGATGGATATGATTTTACAGTCGGTATTGATATTAATACACCGATTGCTCAGGCAGAACGTGTTGTCAGTGCAGGAAAGGGAATCGGAGAACAAAAAAATATGGAACTCATTGAGCAGTTAGCAATTCAAGCAGGAGCAGCCATTGGTTCTTCTCGGCCTGTAGCAGAAACATTAAAGTACGTTCCAATGGATCGGTATGTTGGAATGTCTGGACAGAAATTTAAAGGAAATCTCTATATTGCCTGTGGTATTTCAGGAGCTATTCAGCATTTAAAAGGAATTAAGGATGCTTCGACGATTGTTGCTATCAATAAAAATGCAAATGCGCCAATCTTTAAAAATTGTGATTATGGAATTGTCGGAGATTTGATGGAAATCCTTCCCGTATTAATAAAGGCATTGGATAATGGAGAACCAAAGAAACCAGCCCCAGTGCCAATGGTAAAAATAAAACGACCAATCCCTCCAAAACCAGAACCAATTGGCAAATCCTATATTTGTAGTGGTTGTGGATATGAGTATAATCCAGAAATTGGAGATGAAGAAAATGATGTTATGCCAGGCACATTATTTGAAAAATTACCAGAAGATTGGGTTTGCCCAGAATGTGCAGAAAGCAAAGATCAATTTATTGAAGAATAGGAGGGACTATTATGTATTGTGTTAGAAATGTGACAGAAGATTTATACTGGGTAGGCGCTAATGATCATCGTTTAGCTCTATTTGAAAATATTCATCCGATTCCAAGAGGTGTTTCTTATAATGCATACGTGTTGTTAGATAAAGAAACTGTGCTTTTTGATACCGTTGATTGGTCTGCTTGTCGCCAGCTGATGGAAAATGTAGAACATGTATTAGATGGAAGAGATTTGGATTATTTAGTGATTAATCATATGGAACCCGATCATGGAGCTTCTCTTGAAGAAGTATTAATTCGTTATTCTAAAGTAAAAGTGATTAGTACTGAGAAGTCATTTATGTTAATGAGACAATTTGGATTCCATATTGATGGACATGAATTAATAGAAGTAAAAGAAGGGGATACGAAAACCTTTGGAAAACATACGATAACGTTTATCGAAGCACCAATGGTTCATTGGCCAGAAGCGATGGTAACATTTGATGTGACAGATGGGGTGTTATTCTCAGCAGATGCCTTTGGTTCTTTTGGGGCTTTGGATGGAAAATTATTTAATGATGAAGTGAATTTTGACCGAGATTGGCTTGATGATGCCAGAAGGTATTATACGAATATTGTTGGAAAATATGGTCCTCATGTACAGCTTCTTTTAAAGAAGGCACAAGGTATTGTAAATGATATTCGTTATATCTGTCCATTACATGGACCTGTATGGCGTTCTGATTTTACATATTTGTTAGAAAAATATGATTTATGGAGCCGTTATGAACCAGAGGAACAAGGCGTGTTAATCGCATATGCTTCGATGTATGGAAATACCGAATCTGCCGTTCAGACATTGGCGGCAAAATTATGTGAGCGAGGCATGAGCAATGTATGGCTCTATGATGTTTCCAATACCCATGTTTCCTATTTGATTTCTGAAACATTCCGTTTAAGCCATGTAGTATTAGCAAGTGTTACGTATAACCTTGGTATTTATCCAGTTATGCATAATTACTTGATGGATATGAAAGCGTTGCATGTACAAAATAGAACCGTTGCCTTGGTAGAAAATGGTTCATGGGCTTGTAAATCAGGGGATTTAATGGAACGATTTTTAAATGATGAGATGAAAAATATGACAGTATTAAACGATCGTTTATCTTTAGCATCTGCATTACAAGGTGAAAAAGAGAATGAGTTAGATTCCTTAGCTGATAGTATTATTGAATCTATGAAAAAAGAAA
>UQVN01000303.1 GCA_900544525.1 uncultured Eubacteriales bacterium | reverse complement strand
AAGAGTTAATATAAGAACAAAAATAACAATCTTTGCTATCTTTTTCCAGAGTTTTGGCTTTGGCATTGGGTAACCCATAAAAATTCCTCCTCATTAAAAAAATAAATACATTGCTAGTATAATCATACCACTTTTGGACAAAGGAAGCGATAGATTTTGGAAAAATGTAGAAATAAAAGAAAGGAACTTGAAAGGCTCTTGTCCAAACATTTGCACTGCGGTATACTAAAACAGAGGTCTATTTCAGTAAAAAATAAAAGAACGAAAGGAAAGAATATGAGTATTTATGACACATTAAATAAACAGCAAAAAGAAGCGGTTTTTCATACGAGAGGACCGCTTTTATTGCTAGCGGGAGCGGGCTCAGGAAAGACAAGAGTTCTTGTTCATCGGATTGCCTATTTAATTGAAGAAGAACAAGTAAATCCATGGAACATTATGGCCATTACTTTTACAAACAAAGCAGCAGGAGAAATGCGAGAACGTGTCGATGATATGATCGGATTTGGGGCAGAAAATATATGGGTGAGTACCTTTCACTCCACTTGCGTAAGAATCTTAAGACGTCATATTGATTTATTAGGTTATGAAAATAGTTTTACTATTTATGATACGGACGATCAGAAAACATTGATCAAAGAAGTATGTAAATATCTTCAAATCGATACAAAAATGTTTCCAGAAAGAAGTCTTATGAGTGCCATTTCAAAGGCAAAGGACGAGTTTTTATCTCCATCTGAGTATGAAGCAGAGCATAGAGGGGATTTCCATAAGACAAAGGTAGCAAGTGTTTATAAAGAATATCAAAAACGTTTAAAGGCAAATAATGCATTGGATTTTGATGATTTATTATTTAAAACAGTGGAGTTATTCCAATTTCATCCAGAAATTTTGGAAAAATATCAAGAGCGTTTTCGCTATATTATGGTTGATGAGTATCAGGATACGAACCATGTTCAATTTTTATTTGTCAGCATGTTAGCGGGCAAATATCGCAACCTTTGTGTTGTTGGTGATGACGATCAGTCTATTTATAAATTCCGTGGTGCGAATATTTATAATATTTTAAATTTTGAAAAGAAATATGAAGATGCTACGGTTATTAAATTAGAGCAAAATTATCGTTCCACTCAAAATATTTTAAATGCGGCAAATGGTGTGATTCGCCATAATATAGGAAGAAAAGACAAGACACTTTGGACAGATAATGAGGCAGGAGAGCTTGTTTCCTTCTGTCAATATGATAGTGAATACGAAGAAGCAGAGCAGATTGTGAATAAGATTGAACAGCTTACGAAAGACGGTACTGCTCGTTTGCAAGATATTGCAATTTTAAATCGAACAAATGCACAGTCCCGTGTATTTGAGGAAAAATTTCTGCTAAAAAATATTCCATATAAAATTGTCGGTGGGGTTAATTTCTATCAAAGAAAGGAAATCAAAGATTTAATTAGCTATTTAAAAGTTGTAAATAATGGACAAGATGATTTAGCCGTGCGACGTATTATCAATGTTCCTAAAAGAGGAATCGGTTTGACTACGGTGGAGCGAATTCAAGAGTATGCCATTGGAAGGGGAATCAGTTTCCTAGATTCTGCGTACGAAGTAGAAAACATAGCGGGTATGTCAAGGGCCATAGGAAAGATTCGAGATTTTACAAATTTAATTGATGATTTCCGTGAACAAGCAAATCGTATGAGCGTATCCGAACTATTTTCTTATATTATAGAACAAACAGGATATGTGGATGAGTTAGCAGCCGAAAAAACAGAGGAAGCAGAGGGAAGAATTGAAAATATTGATGAGCTTTTAAACAAAATTGTTTCCTATGAAGAATCAGCAGAAGAACCAACATTAAATGAATTATTAGAAGAGATAGCATTAGTAGCGGATATTGATAATTTAGAAAATGATACGGAAGCCGTTGTTATTATGACACTTCATAGCGCCAAAGGGCTAGAGTTCCCGTATGTTTTTATGGGAGGAATGGAAGATGGTATGTTCCCAAGTTATATGACAATCGTAGCTGACGATCAAGATGAATTAGAGGAGGAGAGACGTCTTTGTTATGTAGGAATTACGCGTGCAAAGAAACAACTCTTTTTAAGTGCTGCTCGAAAACGAATGATACGTGGACAAACACAATTTAATAAAGTATCTCGTTTTATTAATGAAATTCCAAGAGAACTTTTAGAAATTACAAATGGAATGTCCAGATTCCAACGAGGAGGACTTAGTTCTTTGGCAGAAGATCACATGAAAAAAGCGTTTAAGTCAAGAACTCCTGTTATGGGAGGAAATCCATATAAAAAACAAGAAGTCATAGCTCCAAAGACAAGTTTAGATTATGGCGTAGGGGATACGGTAAAACATTTAAAATTTGGAGTAGGAGTGGTAACAGAAATTCGTTCTGGTGGAAAGGACTATGAAGTTACTGTTGACTTTGAAAAAGTTGGAGTAAAGAAAATGTTTGCATCTTTTGCAAAATTAAAAAAAATAAGTGAATAGAATTTAGAGAGCTAACAATCTTTATTGATTTTGAAGAAAAGAAAAAGAAATCAAATAAGATTATGTTAAATTTCTATAAATGCGTAGTAAAATAGAGTAAAAGATGTTATAATACTACTAACGCTGATAGCATTGTATACAGGTCATTATAACAATTCAGTATCTGTATCATAAGCGGTGTAAGAAATCGTGGAGAAAGGATGGAACCAATTATGAAAAATATTGATGAATTATTAAGTGCAGCTAAATTATCAGAATTACTCGCTAAGAAAGAAAAAGAGGAAAAAGATAATAAGATTGTATGGGGATTGGCAATTATTGGTGCAGTAGCAGCAGTGGCAGCGATCGCATACGCAGTATACAGATATTTAACACCAGATTATCTTGAAGACTTTGAAGATGACTTCGACGATGATTTTGACGATGATTTCTTTGATGACGAAGAAGATGAAGTAGCAGTGGAACAACCAGTAGCAGAAAAAGAAGAAGCTTCTACAGAATCTGAAACAGAGGAACCAGCAGAAGGAGAAAAAACAGAATAAACCATGAGAAGCACCCTTTGGGAACTTCTCATGTTCGAAGACAGTGGCCATAGGTGAGTATAAATACTCCAGCATGGCTCGTTGTCTTTGCGTAAAGAAGAAAAAACTTCAGGAATATATTTTATATTCTTGAAGTTTTTTTGTATAGATAAGAATGTTTTGTGGAAAAATTTCAATAAGAACTTTATTTTTTACTATTGGAAAATAAAAAATTAGTATGAGTAAGTA
>UQVN01000302.1 GCA_900544525.1 uncultured Eubacteriales bacterium | reverse complement strand
TTATACATAATATACAAAAATTAGAAAATAAAATTGGGTAAAATATGGAAAATATAGGAATTAATTGACAAGCAAAATCATATGATCTAAAATGAAAACAAGTTAATTGGTAGTACCAATATAAAAGGAAGCAAAAATATAATGCCCATGATAAACTCTGAGTAAAGTGAATAAATTAAGAGAAGATAAAAAGAAAGAGAAGCGGAAGACGTTTCTCATCATTCTTTTATGCATATTGGTACTACCAATTGGGGTTCGAATAATAAGGATAAAACCATATAGTGTTTTTGAGAGAAGGAGGAAGTTATGAATATTTTAGTGTGTGTAAAACAAGTTCCTGACACAACTGAGATCCGAATTGATCCAGTTACAAATACGTTAATAAGAGCAGGTGTTCCAAGTATTGTGAACACGTTTGATGCTTATGCGTTAGAGGTGGCAGCCCGTTTAAAAGAAGCGGTTGGAGGAAAGGTTACTGTTTTATCTATGGGACCAGAACAGGCAAAAAATGCATTAAAAGAATGTCTAGCTGTTGGAGCGGATGAAGCCTATTTATTTAGTGATCGTGTCTTTGGAGGTTCTGATACACTAGCCACAAGTTATGTGCTTTCTTGTGCGATTAAGGCGGTAGAGGAAAGAACTGGTGAGAAGTTTGACTTGATTTTATGTGGCAAGCAGGCTATCGATGGAGATACTGGTCAAGTAGGTCCTGAAATCGCAGAATATTTAGGATATGCACAGATTACATATGCATCTAATGTAGTGATGGAAGAAGGAAAATTAAAGGTAACAAGAGAGTCTGATGAAGGTTATGATTATTTCACAGGCGAGTTGCCTCTTCTTATTACCATTGTGAAGACAGACTTTGAACCAAGATACCCAACAATTAAATCGAAAATGGCGGCAAAGAAAAAAGAGATTCCAACCTTAACTTCCGCAGATATTGAAATTGATACAACAAGATGTGGCTTAAAAGGCTCTCCAACAAAGGTAAAGAAGACATATACACCAGTACGAGAAAAAGTATGTGTGAAAATTGAGGAAGAAGATACAAAGACAGCCGTATTAAAACTTGCAGATTTATTGACCGATGCAAAAGTAATTTAGTTGGGAGGAACAGCCATGAGTAGATTTACAGATTATAAAAATCTTTGGGTTTTCATTGAAACCGAGGAAGGAAAAGCAAAAAACGTTGGGTTTGAACTTTTAACTCCGGGAAGACAGCTCGCTGATAAGATGGGAGAGAAACTGGTAGCAGTCGTTGTGGGACATCAAGTGGAAGAAGAAGCAAAAAAAGCCATCGCTTATGGAGCCGATGAAGTCCTTTTAGTAGAAGGAGAAGAGTATTATAATTATAATACGGATGCTTTTACCTATGCATTAGAGCAGTTAGTGAAGAAATATCAGCCAACAAGCGTTTTAATTGGGGCAACAAACAATGGTCGCGATATGGGACCAAGACTTGCTTGTCGTTTGAAGACAGGATTAACAGCAGATTGTACGGGCCTTGACTATGATGAAGAGGCAGGCAATATGATCTGGACTCGTCCAGCCTTTGGTGGAAATTTAATGGCAATGATTCTCTGTCCAGATAATCGTCCACAGATGGGAACGGTTCGCCCTGGGGTATTTAAGAGAGGAAAAATGGAGGAGCAACGAGAAGGTACTATTATTCGAGAAGAAATTCATCTTCCAAAAGAACAAATTCGTGTGACTTTATTAGAACGGGTAAAAGAAGTAGCAGAAGCGGTAAACCTAGAAGAAGCAGACGTTATCGTTGCAGGTGGAAGAGGGATTGGATCTGCGGATAATTTCTCTTATGTTCGAGAGTTAGCAGAAGTATTTGGTGGTGTTGTTGGAGCTTCTCGTGCAGCAGTCGAGGCAGGATGGATTCCTCATGCACATCAAGTAGGACAGACAGGAAAGACAGTAGCGCCAAAGCTTTATATTGCTTGTGGTATTTCAGGAGCGATTCAACATTCAGCAGGAATTACAGGTTCTGATACGATTATTGCTATTAATAAAGATCCAGATGCTCCTATTTTTGAGATAGCCGATTATGGAATTGTAGGAGATTTAAAACAAGTAATTCCAGAGTTAATTAAAGAAGTAAAAAAGAGAAAAGAAAATGAATAGCAAGAGCTTAAATCCTCTTATAAGAATGAATCTTATAGGGGGATTTTCTTATGTGATAGAAAAGGGACTTTCCTTTATATAGCATATTGTGTTTTAATAATAATTTACTTATAATGAAAAATACATAATGAGAAATACAAAAACAATGTTATTCTATAATAAGCGAAGGCAAAAATATGTCGGATTTGGTATGTATAGCCTAATGCCTAATTTGAAAGTAACGATTATTTCGACTATGAACACACCTAAGCTAATGTACCAATTTGTTTGCGGAAATGCGTTAAAGAATGCTTTAGTAAAGGGAACCTTCAAAAAATCAGGAATTAAGAGGGTAAAATGGATAAGTTTTAATATGGTTAAGGGAAGTTCTAATAAAAAAGAGAGAACTGGTTAAGAAAAGTAGAGAATATGGTTACAACAAATTGAAACTATAGAAAACAATATGTACAAAATATTTCATAATGATACAAGATAAAAGAGTTTTAAAAGTAGAATAATAAGGTTAGGAGAAGTAAAATATGAATGTAAAGCAAGAAGTGAGTGTAAGAAAAATTATAAAAGATGCAGAAGATAACTATAGAGGAGGGTATTTTTGTTGTGAGGCATTGATGGCTTCTATTCGAGACAATTTTGAATTGGATATTCCAAAAGAAGTCATTGGCATGGCATCAGGTATGGCAGTTGGGGCTGGTCGGTCAGGTTGTATGTGTGGGGCCTTAAATGGTGGAATTTTAGCACTTGGATTGTTTTTTGGTCGGACAGAGCAAAATGGTCCACAAGATCCAAAAGTAATCAAATGTATGGAGCTGACAAAAGAATTACATGGTTGGTTTCAAAAGGAAAATGGGAAAAATTCGGTTTGTTGTCGTGTGTTAACGAAAGGATTTGATATGGGAAAAGGGGAACATAAGGAACAATGCATTTCCTATACAGGACTTTGTGCAGGAAAGGTGGCAGAAATTATCATCCGTGAACTAGGGCTTACCAATTTAGATTTGAGAGAGACGTGTGAGTAATAGCAGAAAACTATTTTTCAAGAGTAATATTTTGACAAAATTTTTTCAGGATGGTATACTTAATCTACGTGAAAGGCAGAATGTAAGCGAAAAGTTCGCAAGGAATGCCTTTTCTCGTTAAAAAGATAAAATTGTATA
>UQVN01000301.1 GCA_900544525.1 uncultured Eubacteriales bacterium | reverse complement strand
AGAGTGTAGATGGGACATTGTCACGATGTTATTTATGAATTTTTTCATGTACAAAAATAAAAACAAGAGAAAAAATCATTGCTATTTATTTTCCTTGGTGGTATGATTACGAAAGAGTTAGCTAAAACTAACCAAATTATGGAAAAGCACATTCCAGTTAGAACAACAGCTATATTTAGGAATATAACTTATAAAACATTTAGATTTTTTAGAAAGGTGGTTTTATAATGGCACAATATGAAGCATGGGAAGGTTTTCAAGGAAGAAAGTGGAAAACAGAAGTTGATATGCGTGACTTCATTCAACATAATTATACACAATATAATGGGGACGAGGAATTTTTAGCCGGCCCAACAGAAGCAACTGATAAACTTTGGGGAGAATTACAAAAACTCCAAAAAGAAGAACGTGCAAAAGGTGGCGTTCTTGATATGGAAACAAAGGTTGTTTCTAAAATTACTGCTTATCCAGCCGCTTACATTAAAGAGGAAATGAAAGATTTAGAGCAAGTAGTAGGATTGCAGACAGATAAACCTTTAAAAAGAGCGTTTATGCCTTTTGGTGGTATTCGAACAGCAGAACAGGCTTGTAATACTTATGGATATGAGGTAGATCCTGAACTTCATAAGATTTTTACAGAATATCATAAAACACACAACCAAGCAGTATTTGATGCTTATACACCAGAGATGTTAAAAGCAAGACATAATCACATTATTACAGGGCTTCCAGACACTTATGGTAGAGGTAGAATCGTAGGTGATTATAGAAGAATTGCTTTATATGGAATTGATTTCTTAATTGAAGAGAAACAAAAAGATTTATTAAATTGTGGCGATGGAACAATGTTTGACGAAGTCATTCGTCTTCGTGAAGAAATTGCAGAGCAGATTCGTGCATTAAAAGAGATGAAAGAACTAGGAAAGATCTATGGTTATGATATTTCTCTTCCAGCAAAAAATGCAAAAGAAGCTGTACAATGGTTGTACTTTGGATATTTAGCAGCCATTAAAACACAAAATGGAGCGGCTATGAGTGTTGGTCGTGTTTCTACTTTCCTTGATATTTATATCGAAAGAGATTTAAAGAATGGAACATTAACAGAGGAACAAGCACAAGAATTAATCGATCATTTTGTTATGAAATGTCGTATGGTGAAATTTGGAAGAATTCCATCTTATAATCAGCTTTTCTCAGGAGATCCAGTTTGGGCTACATTAGAGGTAGCAGGTCTTGGTGTTGATGGTCGTCACATGGTTACAAAGACTGACTATCGTTTCCTTCACACATTAGAAAATATGGGACCTTCACCAGAACCAAACCTGACTGTGTTATATTCTTCTAATCTACCAGAAAATTTCAAAAAATATGCAGCAGTAATTTCTGTTCGTACAAGTTCAATTCAGTATGAAAATGATGATGTAATGCGTCCAGTTTGGGGTGACGATTATTCTATTTGCTGTTGTGTATCTGCAACACAAACTGGAAAAGAAATGCAGTTCTTTGGAGCTCGTGCAAACCTTGCAAAATGTCTTCTTTATTCTATGACTGGTGGACGTGATATGAAGACAAAAGAGCAAGTAGGACCAGAAATTGCTCCAATTACTTCTGAATATTTAGACTATGATGAAGTGATGCACAAGTTTGATATTATGATGGATTGGTTAGCTGGATTATATGTGAATACATTGAACTTAATCCACTATATGCATGATAAATATTACTACGAATCAGCATTGATGGCATTAATCGATACCGATGTAAGACGTACATTTGCAACTGGTATTGCTGGTTTTTCACATGTTGTTGATTCTTTAAGTGCCATTAAATATGCAAAAGTAAAACCAATTCGTGATGAAGATGGAATGATTATGGACTTTGAGACAACAGGAACATTCCCGAAATATGGAAATGATGATGACAGAGCAGATGACATTGCTGTTTGGTTATTAAAGACATTCCTTGAAAAGATTAAGAAAAGACACACTTATAGAAATTCAGAGCCAACAACATCCATTCTTACGATCACATCCAATGTTGTATATGGAAAAGCAACTGGAAATATGCCAGATGGAAGAAGAGCCGGAGCTCCATTGGCACCAGGAGCAAATCCAAGTTATGGAGCAGAGGAAAATGGTTTATTAGCATCCTTAAACTCTGTAGCAAAACTTCCATATGAATATGCATTAGATGGAATCTCAAATACACAGACAATTAGCCCAAGTGCTCTTGGACATGATGAAAATGAACAGAAAGAAAATCTTGTTCAGATTATGGATGGATACTTTGATCAAGGGGCTCACCACTTAAATGTCAATGTATTTGGTGTGGAAAAATTAATTGATGCTATGGAACATCCAGAAAAAGAAGAATATGCAAACTTTACAATTCGTGTATCAGGATATGCGGTTAAATTTATTGATTTAACAAAAGAACAGCAGTTAGACGTTATTTCTAGAACTTGTCACAATAGGATGTAAAGCCATGAAAGGGTATGTACATTCTTTAGAAAGTTTTGGCTCGGTGGATGGTCCAGGAGTACGATATGTCATTTTTATGCAAGGTTGTCATATGAGATGTCAGTTTTGTCATAATCCTGATACATGGAAGATGGCAGAAGGACAAGAATATACAGCCGATGAGCTTTTAGAAAAAGCACTTAGATATAAAAGCTATTGGGGAGAAAAAGGTGGAATTACCGTTAGTGGTGGAGAACCTTTGCTCCAAATCGACTTTCTAATTGAATTTTTTAAGAAAGCAAAAGCAAAGAATGTGCATACAGTACTTGATACGGCTGGTAACCCATTTACAAGGGAAGAACCTTTTTTTGGAAAATTTCAAAAATTAATGGAAGTAACCGATCTGATTCTTTTGGATATCAAAGAAATGGATCGAGAAAAGCATAGAATTCTTACAGGAGTTAAAAATGAAAATATTATTGATATGGCAAAGTATTTGTCAGAGATAGGAAAACCAGTTTGGATTCGACATGTACTTGTTCCAGAGCGCAGTGATTATGATGAAGATTTAAAATCTCTTGCTACATTTTTAAAAACACTTACCAATGTAAAACGGGTGGAAGTTCTTCCTTATCATACAATGGGAACGTTTAAATGGGAGCAGTTAGGGATTCCTTATTCATTAGAAGGTATTTTACCACCATCGAAGGAACGGCTAGAAAATGCTTGTGAGATTCTAGAAGTAGAAAGCTATAAGAAGGAATCTTAATCCTGAAAGTTCATTTTTGTTAATTTGATAATTAGTAGAATTTGTACTTTGAAAAATGGTGTTTAAAAAAATAAAATAA
>UQVN01000300.1 GCA_900544525.1 uncultured Eubacteriales bacterium | reverse complement strand
CGAACGGAGGTTTTTTTATGAGATTAGAAAATAAAGTTGTTTTAGTAACTGCATCCACAAGAGGCATTGGTGCTGCTATCGTAGAAGCTTGTGCAAAAGAAGGTGCTCATGTTTACATGGCAGTTCGTAACTTAGAACTTGCAAAAGAGAAAGCAGATGCTTTAAATGCGAAGGGATATCACGTATCCTATGTATACAATGACGCTTATAAAAAAGAAACTTATAAAACTATGGTAGAAGAAGTCATTGAGAAGGAAGGCCGTATTGATGTTTTAGTAAATAACTTCGGAACTTCTAATCCAAAAAAAGATTTAGATATCAAGAATACAGAATACGAAGAATTTATCAATACTATTGATGCAAACCTTGCTAGTGTATTTCTTGCTTCTCAAGCAGTCATTCCACATATGGCAAAAAATGGTGGCGGAAGTATTATTAATATCTCTTCTATTGGTGGTATTGTTCCAGATATCTCTCAAATCGCTTATGGAACAAGCAAGGCTTCCATTAACTACTTAACAAAATTAATCGCTGTTCAAACAGCTCGTGATAACATTCGTTGCAACGCCGTTCTTCCTGGAATGACAGCAACTGATGCCGTTAACCAAAGTTTATCTGAAAACTTCAAAGAATTTTTCTTAAAACATACACCAATTAAACGTATGGGAACTCCAGAAAACATTGCAAATACTGTATTATATTTTGCATCTGATGACTCCTCATACACAACAGGCCAAATCGTGGATGTATCTGGTGGATTTGGTTTAGCCACTCCAATTTATGGCGATATGATTACGATGAAAGATAGAAGATAATAAAGGATAACGGAAAAATGCTGTAGGATTTATTTTTATATCCTACAGCATTTTTATGATCGTTTCTTTTCTTCTTTTCAACTCTAATCTTTTACTCTACTTATTTCCTTTCTTGCCAATCCTTCTCTGCAATAATAGAATCATAAAGACGCTCATATTGTTTTGCGGATTTTTGCCATGAAAAATCTACACTCATTGCACGTTCTACCATCTTATCCCATGCTTCCCTATCATCAAAGAATATATGGCGTGCAAAATTAATACATCCTAACATTTCATGTGCATTATAGTTTGTAAAACAAAATCCTGTTCCCGTTCCTTCAAATTCATTATATGGCTGAACCGTATCGCGTAATCCCCCGGTTTCTCTTACAATTGGTAGTGTACCATAACGCAAAGCCATTAATTGGCTAAGTCCGCATGGCTCAAATGCTGATGGCATTAAAAATGCATCACACCCTGCATAAATTTTATGAGAACGTTCATCCGAATAACAAATGCTAGAAGACACTCGATCTTTTTTTGTCCATTCATAAAATCGTAACATATCTTCATAGCGAGAATCACCTGTTCCCAATGCTACAAATTGTGTATTATCATCACAAATTTGATTCATAACACAATCAATTAAGTCAAGACCTTTTTGATCGGTTAAACGAGAAATAATACCAATCATAAATTTATTGTCGTCAATAGGAAGCCCTAACTCTTTTTGTAATTCCCGTTTGTTCTTTTTCTTCTCCGTTCGGAAGCTCTTTTTACTATATCGAGCAAAAATCTTCTCATCGGTCTCTGGATTATATTCATTATAATCAATTCCATTGACAATTCCACTTAATACATTATTTCTTGCTCTCAACAGACCATCTAAATTTTCCCCATAAAATGGCATCTGAATTTCTCTTGCATATGTCTCACTCACTGTTGTAATACGATCGGCATACACAAGTCCACCTTTTAACATATTGGCATCTCCATATGCCTCCATCTTATCTGGTGCAAATGCATACTCTGGAATTCCTGATACATCAATCATTTTTTTGATTTCACAAACACCTTGGAAACGTAAATTGTGAATTGTCATAATTGTCTTCATATTATAATAAAATGGATTACTGCTAAATAACGTATGAAGGTACGCAGGCACTAATCCAGACTGCCAATCATGACAATGAATAATATCTGGTTTAAATCCTACTACAGGTAAAATGGATAATGCTGCCTTACTAAAAAAGGCAAACTTCTCAATATCATTATACATATCACCATATGGTGTACTTCCGCCAAAATAATATTCATTATCAATAAAATAGAAAGTAACACCATCCATTTGTAGTTGTTTAATTCCTACATATTGTTGACGCCATGAAATACTCATACTAAAGTATGTAACATCTGTCATTTTTTCCCGATATTTCCATGGAATACACAAATAATTTGGAATTATCACTCGGACATCGTATTTGTTTTTATCAAAACTTTTTGGTAATGTTCCAACAACATCAGCAAGGCCACCTGTTTTAATAAATGGTACACATTCTGAAGCAATAAATAATATATTTCTCATCGTCCCAATCCTCCTGATTTCTCTTCGTATCTTACATCCATAGTCATCAAACACATTTCATGCTTGATTTATTGCCTTCATTATAGCATATTTTCAGTCTTTTTCCTAGTTTTTTTGTGGTTGCATATACGATATCTATCACTTTTGTTAGTTTAATCAATTAAATTGGTGTGGAAATGTTTTAAGCTCTCATCTTATATTGAAGTCTTAACTTATCGGCAATTAATGCAATAAACTCTGAATTCGTTGGCTTTCCTTTTCCTGCACTAATTGTGTATCCAAACATATTTTCTAAAACTTCTATTTTACCCCGACTCCATGCTACTTCAATTGCATGACGAATCGCACGCTCTACACTGCTTGATGTTGTCTTATATTTTTTAGCAATGGTTGGATAAAGTAACTTGGTAATATAATTTAGCATATTGATATCATCCACTGCCATGATAATTCCCTCTCGAATATACTGATATCCTTTAATATGAGCTGGGATTCCAATCTCTCGAATAATATCGGTAACGTCTGTTTCTAAATCATATGCCAATACTTTTTGTTTTTCTTCTTTTGTATCGTTATGAAGCACTTTAAAGTTTGTATCCCCATATTGAATCACTTGTCGAATTCTTGATAACACGGAACGATCGTGGAATGGTTTCATAATATAATAATCCGCTCCCGCTTGAAATGCGCATTCGACCATATGATCGGAACTAATAGAACCAATGACGATAAACGCAGGTTTCTTTTCTACGAATTTCCATTCCGCTTTTACCTTCTCAATAACACCAAGACCATCAATTTCTGGAAGTACAACATCCACTAACACAACATCTGGTTTTTTGTCTAAAATATATTGACAGGCAATTTGTCCGTTTCCTGTCTGCCCAACCAAATCCATGTCCATACAACTTTCTATGAGCTCTGCTAAATTCCTCCTC
>UQVN01000299.1 GCA_900544525.1 uncultured Eubacteriales bacterium | reverse complement strand
TTTTTCTCATTTTTTCCACGAAAAATCTTTTTTCTAATCTTTTATAAAAAAAGAGAAGAAATGAATTTTTCCATTTCCTCTCTTTCTTTTTTCTTTATTTTACAAATTTACTCCAATATCCTTGAATGAAAATTCCAAGAACAATCAGAGGCAAAATATAGGTAACATATACGCGAACCCAATTTTGTGTTGGAAACTTTAATCCTTTTCCCGTATTGGCTTCTTTAATAAAATTATTCCATCCCCATCCATAACGACTGACACAGAATAACAAGTACACTAAAGATCCAAGTGGTAATAACGTATTGCTCACAATAAAATCCTCTAAATCTTGAATCGTAGTTCCAGCTCCAAACGGTTCAAATCCACTCCATAAATTAAACCCAAACACACAAGGGAGCGATAGGATAGTAACAAGAATAAGATTGACTCCTATGGCCTTTTTTAAGCTCCATCCCCAAAGGTCTTCGGCAAAAGCAATAATATTTTGAAAAACTGCAATCACCGTTGAGATAGCCGCAAAACTTAAAAAAACAAAAAAAAGCGTTCCCCAAATTCTTCCTGCTGGCATTTGATTGAATACATTTGGAAGAGTAATAAAAACAAGTCCAGGCCCTTGATCAGGTGAAATTCCAAAGGCAAAGCAAGCTGGAAAAATAATGAGCCCTGATAAAAAGGCAACTAATGTATCTAAAATTCCAACATTTAACGCCTCTCCTGCCAATGTATACTCTTTATCAATATAGCTACCAAAAATAGCAATGGCGCCAATTCCTAAACTCAGTGTAAAAAACGCCTGCCCCATAGCTGCAAAAACGGCCTCTCCAAGTCCATTTTCTACCACCCGTTTAAAATCTGGTATTAAATAAAACTTGAGTCCTTCTAAAGCCCCTGAAAGGGTTACGCTTCGAACAATCAAAATAAGAATAATTAAAAACAAGCAAGTCATCATGACTTTTGTAATGCGTTCTACTCCATTTTGTAATCCAAAAGAACAAATGAAAAAACTCATAAGCACAACGATAACCATAAATAAAATCTGTTCCGTTGGATTGGCTAACATTTCACTGAACTTATTGCTAACACCATCGGTATTTAATGCAACAAAATCGCCTTTTATCATCTTCACTGCATAAGATACCATCCAACCGCCAACCGTCGTATAGAACATCATAAGCATATAATTTCCTATCATAGCTCCATAGCCATATAAATGCCATTTCGTTCCTTTTGGTTCTAATACATCAAAAGACTTTGCTGCACTTTTTTGACTGGCGCGCCCAACAGAAAACTCCATCACCATAATCGGCAAGCCTAATGCTACTAGAAAAAATAAATAAATTAAAACAAAAGCAGCCCCTCCATACATCCCTGTAATATAGGGGAACTTCCATACATTTCCAAGCCCCACTGCACATCCTGCTGAAATCAGGATAAATCCAAGACGTGAAGAAAACTTCTCTCTTTCTTTCATATTTCTCTCCCTTTCTTTTCACTTTCCACTTCTTATTTTTTACTATCGCAGCTTTTCTATTAGTTCTATAAGAAAAGAGTAATGTCACTCTACTTCGATACTTCACTAATATTAAAAAGTGTTTTTTTTTATTATAAAATCATTTTCATAAAAAGGCAAGATACAAAAAAAAGACTTCTGCATGAAAAATCATACAGAAGTCTTTCTTTTTTAAGACTTATATCATTTTTATTCTTTTCCTGTTACACCAGCTTCGCAATATGCACAGCGGTATACACGATTTTCTCTATCAACTAATTTAAAGATGTGATCGATTTCTTGTTCAATGGATGTAATACATCTTGGGTTTTTGCATTTTACTACATTTACGATTTTTTCTGGAAGAGCTAATTTTGTCTTTTCTACAATTTTTCCATCGCGAATCACACAAATTGTTACATCTGGATCGAGATATCCTAACACATCTAAATCAAGATCAAAATTATCAGCGATTTTAATGATGTCTTTTTTTCCCATCTTTTCGCTTTTTACGTTTTTAATAATAGCAACATTGCAATCTAACTCATCCAATCCAAGATGATGATAGATTTCCATACTGTTGCCTGCTTTGATATGATCTAATACGATTCCATTACTAATGCTATCAATTTTCATCTGCACTCACTCCTAATAATTCCATGATTAACGCCATTCTAATATATTTTCCGTTTAATGCTTGACGGAAATAACAAGCACGAGGATCTTCATCAACTTTCACTGAGATTTCATTTACTCTTGGAAGTGGGTGAAGAATAGAAAGATCACTCTTTGCATTTCCTAACTTGTCCATATCAAGAATATAAGTATCTTTTAAGCGGATATAGTCAGCCTCATTGAAGAAACGTTCTTTTTGAACACGAGTCATATAAAGAACATCTAATTCTGGCATAACTTCTTCCATTGTACGCACTTGACGGAATGGAATTCCTTTCTTTTCAAATACGTCTTTCTTAATATATTCTGGAATCTCTAATTCTTCTGGAGAAATCATAATAAATGTAATATTCTCATAACGAGTTAACGCCTTAATTAAAGAATGTACCGTACGTCCAAACTTTAAATCTCCACAAAATCCAACTGTTAAATTATCAAGTCTTCCCTTTTCTCTATGGATTGTTAATAAATCTGTTAATGTCTGTGTTGGGTGGTTATGTCCGCCATCACCAGCATTGATAATTGGCACATTGGCATATTGAGCTGCAACGGTTGGAGCACCTTCTTTTGGATGTCTCATGGCAATAATATCCGCATAGCATCCTACCGTACGAATTGTATCTGCAACGCTTTCACCTTTTGCTGCTGAAGATGAATTGGCAGAAGAAAAACCAAGTACGTTACCACCTAATTCCATCATAGCTGCTTCAAAGCTTAAACGAGTTCTTGTACTTGGTTCAAAAAATAATGTCGCGAGTTTTTTGTATCTACACACGTCTCTATATTTTACAGGGTTGGCAATAATATCATCTGCTACTTCTAACAAATGATTAATTTCTTCTACACTTAAATCCATTGGATCGATTAAATGTCTCATCATAAACCTCCTAATCGAATAATTTGTTCTCCATACAATTGTAAAGATTCTCCTGTCTCTTGTCAACGAATTTTTTCATAAAATATTATAATTTTTTCTCCTTAGAAAAATTTAAAACTTCATTTTCCTTTTTCTAAATGCGCTACTTGACTCGTTGTCCTCGGACAAATGATAAAAAGCGAAAATACTTTATTTAGTATTCCCGCTTTTTGAGTAAATATTTTTAGGATTGTAGCACTTCTTTTAACGAAGTATCCGAAAAGAACGTATTAGCATTATATAAAAATAAGATATCCG
>UQVN01000298.1 GCA_900544525.1 uncultured Eubacteriales bacterium | reverse complement strand
TAAATCAATTGTTTTTCTATTAGCACTCTGAATCAATTGACGGATATGTTCTCTGTCTTGCTCTTCCCCTGTATCGATCATAATCGCAGATTCCTTCGTATACAACAAAATACAATCCGCATCATCTTTCGTTCCTGCAAACAAAATGTTTAACTTCCCTTCTTCCTTTTGTTGTAGTAGGGTGCGAAAACTTTCTTCTATTCCCGTTTCCGTCGTTACTCTTCCCTGACTGAGATTAGTTCCTTTTAAAGAACAACCTGTAAAAGTTAAAACAAACAGTAATAAAAATAGAACTATCCTTTTGTAAGGAAATCGTGTGAATCCTTTCCTAGTTTCCATTCCCATCAAACACTCCTTTCTTAAATTCCTATCAAAAATGATCAGCATAAATGTTCTCCCATAGCTCGTTATCTTTACATAAGAGAATAGAAAAAAGGTGCTGCAAATCATTGCAACACCAATTTTTATCCATATAAGAAACTTAAAATAAGTTTCTCATGATTAAGCTAGTTGTGATTTTACCACTTCTACCGCTTTTTCTAAAGCAGAATCAATGCCATCTGGATTTTTACCACCAGCTTGTGCCATATTTGGACGGCCACCGCCGCCTCCTCCAACAAGAATAGCAATTTCTTTAATTAAGTTACCAGCATGAGCGCCTGCTTTCATTGCATCGTCCGTCGCCATTGCAATTAAATTTACTTTGCCATCTTTTGAAGATGCAAGAACAACAACACCACTTCCGATTTTTGTTTTTAACTCATCACCTAAGTTTCGAAGTGCGTTCATATCAACACCTTCCATTTTCACTGGAAGAACTTTAAAAGCTCCGACTTCTACTACTTGATCCATAACATCGCCAACTGCATTTTTTGCCAGCTTATCTTTTAATTTTTCATTTTCACTATGAAGCGCTTTGATCTCTTCTAATAAACTTTCAATTTTATCTGCTAATTTACTTGGCTCTGTTTTTGCAACTTTTGCTGCGTTATGAAGTTCTTCTTCTACATCTTTGTAGTATGCAAAAGCGCCTTTTCCTGTCAATGCTTCAATACGACGGATACCTGCTGCTACACCGCCTTCAGAAATGATTTTAAACGTGCTAATTACACCTGTATTCGCCACATGTGTTCCACCACAAAGTTCTTTTGAGAAATCTCCCATGGATACAACACGAACACTTTCTCCATATTTTTCTCCAAAAAGTGCCATAGCTCCTGATTTCTTAGCATCTTCCACAGACATGATTTCTGTTACAACTGGAAGATTTGCAGAAATTTCTGCATTTACCATATCTTCTACTTTTTGTAATTCTTCTTTTGTCATCGCTTGGAAATGAGCAAAGTCAAAACGAAGGCGATCTGGATCCACATAAGAACCTTTTTGTTCTACATGATTTCCAAGAACTACTTTTAATGCTTTTTGTAAAAGATGAGTTGCGCTGTGATTTTTTGCGGTATTCGCTCTTGCTTCTCCATCAACCGTTAACGTTACTTTATCACCAACTTTAAACATTCCCTTTACAACAGTTCCAATATGAGCGTATTTTCCACCAACAACTTTAATTGTACTTGTTACTTTAAATTCGCCATTTTCTGTTGTAATAATACCTTTATCACCTTCTTGTCCACCCATAGTAGCATAAAAAGGTGTTTCTGGAACGATAATCGCTCCTTGTTCTCCATCAGAAAGAGCCTCTACTACCTCTTCTTCTGTTGTGAGAGCAGAAATTGTAGATTCGTGTGTTAAGCGATCATAACCAACAAATTCGGTTGTCATAGCTGGATCGAGTTCTTCATATACGGTCGCATCTGCGCCCATATAATTTGTTGTCTTTCTAGCATTACGAGCTTTTACTCTTTGCTCTTCCATCGCAGCTTGGAATCCTTCTTTATCAATTGTAAGGCCTTGTTCTTCTAAAATTTCTTCTGTTAAATCAATTGGGAATCCATAAGTATCGTATAATCTGAAAGCATTTTCACCAGATAAAACAGTAATGCCTTGGTCTTTCATTTCTTTTTGCATATCAGCTAAAATGCTAAGACCTTGGTCAATCGTAGTGCTGAATTTGTCTTCTTCTTGTGTTAATACTTTAAAGATAAATTCCTTTTTCTCTTCTAATTCTGGATAACCATCTTTTGATGTTTCAATTACGGTTTCCCCTAATTTTGCAAGGAATTTTCCATCAACAGAAAGAAGTCTTCCATGACGAGCAGCACGACGAATTAAACGACGAAGTACATAACCTCTTCCTTCATTGCTTGGCATAATTCCATCGGAAATCATAAAAGTAGCAGAACGAATGTGGTCTGTAATAACACGAATAGATACATCTGTCTGTGGATTTTCTTTATAAGTAACTCCGGCAATTTCACATACTTTGCTACGAAGTGCTTGAATCGTATCCACATCAAAAATAGAATCCACATCCTGTACAACCGTTGCAAGACGTTCAAGACCCATACCTGTATCAATATTTTTTTGTTCTAATTCTGTATAATTTCCATGACCATCGCTTTCAAACTGTGTGAATACGTTATTCCATACTTCCATATAGCGATCACATTCACAACCTACGGTACAGTTTGGATCTCCACATCCATATTTTTCTCCACGGTCATAATAGATTTCAGAACATGGACCACATGGACCAGAGCCGTGTTCCCAGAAGTTATCTTCTTTTCCAAAACGGAAAATACGCTCTGCAGGGATTCCAATCTCTTTGTTCCAAATTTCAAATGCTTCCTCATCATCCACATAAATAGATGGATAAAGGCGATCTTCTTCTAACCCAATCACTTTTGTTAAAAATTCCCATGACCAAGCAATGGCTTCATGCTTAAAGTAATCACCAAAAGAGAAGTTACCAAGCATTTCAAAAAATGTACCGTGACGTGCTGTTTTACCGATATTTTCAATATCACCAGTACGAATACATTTTTGACAAGTTGCCACTCTTTTTCTTGGTGGAATTTCTTGTCCTGTAAAGTATGGTTTCAATGGAGCCATACCTGAGTTGATTAATAATAAACTGTTGTCATTATGTGGAACTAAAGAAAAACTATTTAATCTTAAATGTCCTTTGCTTTCAAAAAATTCAAGGAACATTCTTCTCAGTTCGTTTAATCCGTATTGTTTCACTTTTTTATCCTCCTAATAAAATGATATCTCATTTTTAAATTTATTTATAACGTGAAAAACTCGCTCAGCGCACTTTCCATCGTTTATAAAGAAATAAAGCGGAGTGCTTATTCCTTATTATCAAAAAAATAATTGAAATATAAAATATAAGAAACTCACTTTTTAACTTTCTTATATTTTATCGTATCTATATAATAATACCATAAATTTTCATTTAGT
>UQVN01000297.1 GCA_900544525.1 uncultured Eubacteriales bacterium | reverse complement strand
CAAAATGAAATAAAATGCTAAAAACATCTCAAGCAGTCACTCGAATTCCTGAGCTTTGTCTGAGATGTTTTCATTTTATTATTTTCATTAAGTTTTACTATTTATTTTTCTTTTTGTCTATTTCTTGGCCTTGCACAACCATACCCAGATTTATTTTTCTTCACTGGCAAATGAAGCATTTCTCGCATAGCCATCCAATATTTTGTTTGACGACAGCGATTATTTCTGGCTCTTTTACATTGTACTTCCTCTTCTTCTGTCACAGTCACTTTTTGTTTTTCTTCCTTCTGTTCTAATTGAAGTGCCTCTTTAATATCTGCAAAATGAGCTTTACAAATCTCTTCTTCTAACTTCTTTCTTCTATCGGAGTAAAAGATATAATACCAACCTTTTTCTCCATCTGTTTCTACTTTTTTTCCGTAAACCATATTGCAACCAGCTTCTTCAATGGCCTTTTGAAGATCGCTCATTCTTCGATATCGATTGCTCTCTCCAAGACTATATCTTCCCACACAATCTTTTCGATAATAAGCAAACGCTCCTGCAATTAATTCAAGATATCCTTGTTCTAATCCATTTTTCAAGAAAAAGTCAAAATCGAATGTTTCTCCTTCAATCTCTTCAAAGTGAATGATTTCAATTTCTTTATCAAAATAAATGCTACAAGCAGTTAAATGAGAGCCATCCAAAATTTCTCTTTGACTTCCTGTAATTACAAACTGTTCCACTTCTTCATCCGCTTTAAAACTTTCAATCATATCTTGAAAATTTTTCAAAGACTCATTTAACTGCTCTTCTGATTGCTCTTCTCCTTGCACCTCATATTGCATTGCACTAATATGTTTTCGATAAAGTTCTTCTGCTAGAGCAATTCCTTTTCCCTCCATATAACAAGAGATATAATAAAGCTTTGCTCCAAGATCCAATCGATTTTTTGTTAATAACGTAGTCGCTTTAATAGTCTCAATTTCAAATTCTGATTTATCTGTAATATGAAAACGATTTCTCAACTCTTCTGAAATCTTTTCAAACTCCGCCTTCATGTCTTATTCTCCTTGTATGCCATTGTTTCGTTTTTTTATAACGCATCTCTTTTTTTGCGACTTAATTGTAGCACACAAATTTAAAAACTACAAGCGAATACACCCTGTATTTAAGCCATTTTTACCCATTTTGATGCAAAGGTACATTAATAGATGTATACATGAATTTTTTATACTGCTTTCCGCTATTTGAATCTAAAATAATATGTTGAAAACACCTAACACAAGTCCAATTAACGCTCCAAGATTTACGATCATTGTAAGTTCATGTTTCATAACAGATAACACTAACTCTTCTAAATCTTCTACTTTCATTTCCTTAATTTTTTCTTCTACAATTTCGTCCACTTTAAAATGAACTAAAATCTTTTCTGCACATTTTTCAATACAGGCATCATACATTTGTGCTACTACCATTCTCATTTTTTCAGGATTCAATTTGGCCCCTTGTGCAATCGAAGAAAGAGTAACCTCTTCCATAGCATTGAGCTCTTTTTCAATGACTGGTTCTACATAATTTCTTCCTTCATTTTCAATATAACGATCAATACATTCTTTTATTGGTTCAGAAATAGATTCTAATAAATCATCATTTAAAAACATTGCCATAAAAGAACCTGATAATTTTTCTACAATTGCCTTCTTTGCTTCTTCTACAACAATCGTCCCAATATTAGCCTCCACTAAATGCTCCATCACTTTATCTGTTGTCTTTTCTGCTAAATCGCCTTTTATTTGAATATAATTTCCTTCACTTACAGCGGTAAGAGCCACTTGTTTTATTGTCATTTCACTGGTTGATACTCTTTCTATTTGCTCTATTACAAGCTCTACCACGGATTGCTTTACATTCTCAGATAACAATGTATTTTTTAAATCCTCTGTTGTCAATAGCGTTGTTCCAACTGCTTTTCCAAGAGCCTTCGCTAGCGCAGGCTTTCTCTTTGGAATAATTCCTGGTGTAAATGGCATTGTCCATTTTCCAATTTTAACTGGTCTTAAAGGACGAAATAACATTTTTACTGCAATATAGTTTGTAAAATATCCAATCACCGCTCCCACAAGCGGTCCTCCTATGATATGTACAATTTCCATTTTACTTATCCTCCTTTTTCTTTTGCAAATTTTTATTTTATTCTATTGTACTACATATTTTTTATACAAAAAATAATAAAAATTTTTCTATCTTTATTTTGTTTTCTCTTTACTCCAATAAAAACTCATGGTATGCTCTTTAAAAGATATTTTATTTATTACATTACAAGACAAGAAGAACAGAAAGGATCAAAGCAATATGCAACAATTTATTATTGAAATCATGGACAAATTCGGTTATTTAGGAATTTCCTTTTTAATTGCCTTAGAAAATATTTTTCCACCGATTCCATCAGAAATTGTATTATCTTTTGGTGGATTTATGACAACCTATACTAGCTTAACCGTACCGCTTGTTATTCTTTTCTCCACTATTGGTGCTGTTATTGGTGCCATTGTCCTATACGGAGTTGGACTTTTTTTAACACCAGAACGTTTAGAGCAACTATTGCAAATGAAATTATTCCGTCTTTTAGGTTTTAAAGCAGGTGATATTACAAAAACTGTTAATTGGTTTGAAAAACATGGAAAAAGCGCTATTTTATTTGGACGTTGTATTCCTATTATTCGAAGTTTGATTTCAATTCCTGCAGGTATGGCAAAAATTAACTTCTCCTTTTTCTTACTTTATACCGTAATTGGTAGCACACTTTGGAATATTTTGCTCGTATCTTTAGGAGCCTTCCTTGGAGCTTCTTGGGAAAAAGTATTAACCTATTTTGATACTTATTCCTCCATTACCTTAGTTGTATTGATTATTGTATTCTTACTCTGTGCATTTTTCTTCCTTAAAAAACGTTTGTTTTCAAAAAAAGAAGATAACATATTAGATGAAGACATCTAATACTCAAAATTCTAACGATGAGAAGCACGCTTTGCGTACTTCTCACGTTCGCAGACAGGTGCCATATGCAAACATAAATGTTCTCACATGGCTTGTTGTATTTGGGTAAATAAAAAGATTGTACTTTCCTTGTACAGTCTTTTTTTTATGCTATAAAAAACTATTCCATGAGAACGATACAATCAACTATTATTCCCATTGTTTCCAAATATCTGGCTGATAACCAATAGTGGCTTTTTTTCCATTTCTCACAATCGGTGTTTTAAATAGTTTAGGATTTTCTAATAACTTTTCTTCTTTATCTTCTTGTGCTAAATATTGATAAAGCGCTAGTAAATCTTTATCTTTACAATTTGGATCTACTAAATTTTCAATTCCCCCAACTGCTTGTTTTACGCTGTTAAGCTCACCTTTACTCAATCCTTTTTGTAAAATATCCACAGACTGCACTTTAATTTTTCTCTCTTTAAAATA
>UQVN01000296.1 GCA_900544525.1 uncultured Eubacteriales bacterium | reverse complement strand
TAATTGAATTATTTTTCTCTTCTTTTTCTCTCGTTCCTTTCATATACTACAGTTTCCTTTCTTTTGCCACTTTATTTTCTTGCACACTCACTGGCATCTCCAACTAATATTGCAAGTCCATGTTCTAATGTATCCAAAATACAGTCTAAGTTTTCTTTTACTGCTTTTGGACTTCCTGGCATATTTATAATTAATGTTTGATTTCGTATTCCAGCAGTGGCTCTACTTAACATAGCTCGATTTGTAATTTTCATACTATAAGCTCTCATCGCTTCTGGAATTCCTGGAACCATTCGATCACAAACTGCATTTGTAGCTTCTGGTGTGCGATCTCTCATAGAAAACCCAGTTCCTCCTGTTGTTAAAATTAAATTCATATGTTTTTTGTCAGCCATCTCAATCATAGCCTCTTCTAACAGATCCTGTTCATCTGCAACAATGCAATATTCTTTCACTTCATATCCATTGGCTGTCATAATCTCTTTTATGATAGCTCCACTTAGATCCTCTCGTTCACCTTTTGAACCTTTATCACTTGCAGTTATAATTCCCACTGTATACATATTGTTCCTCCTTTCTATCTTTCAAACATTGTTTTGCCTGCAAAACCCTTGCATTTCATTATAAACTACTTCTTCTAAATCCGCAACCTAAACGATGAGAAACACTCCTTGCCGTCGCTTAAACGATGAAAATCCGCTTTGTGAACCTCTCACCTCCATAACAGTCGCCATATGTGAGCATAAATGCTCCCAGCTAGCTCGTTGTCTTTTCGTAAATCAAAATATCCACAGAGAAATAGTATTCTATTTCTCTGTGGATAATCTATCATTATTTTTTCTTTTTAGCGTATGGAGTATTTACAAGTGGTAACACTGTGCGATATTCTCCATCTTTTTTATAATAAGCTCCTTGCACTGCTGGTGCTGTTGGAATAGAAGTAATCTCTCCAATTCCAATCGCACCTGCTGCATATGGAATTCCTGGTTTTTCTACAATAATACTTTCTACCTCTGGAACTTTATTTGCTTTAAATAAACCTAATGTACCATATTTTGCTTTTGGTTTTCCATGATCAAGTGGAAAATCTTCTGTTAAAGCGTATCCTAATGACATAACAACTCCACCTTCAATCTGGCCTTCAACAGAAATTGGGTTAATCGCTTTTCCTACATCATGAGCTGCTACTACTTTTTTCAAAGTGCCATCTTCATTTAAAGCAACAACTTGTGTAGCATAGCCATATGCAACATGAGATACAGGGTTTGGCACATCTGCGCCCATTCGATCTGTTTTTGCAAGATATTCTCCATAGAATTCTTGACCATTTAAGTTTGAAAGTTCCCCATCTCCTAACGCTTCTACTAATTTTTCAGCAGCTCTTCTACAAGCTTCTCCTGTTACAAGCGTCTGTCTAGAACCTGAAGTTGTTCCAGAATCTGGAGAATTTCCTGAATTTGCACGATCATACTCCACTTTTTCTCTTGGCAAATTCGTTGTTGTACAAGTAATCTGTGTTAAGACGGTTCCAAGTCCTTGACCGATACAAGAAGCTCCAGAACGAATATGAACTTTTCCATCTTCCACAGCTAAAATAACACGTCCCCAGTCAGGAAGACCAACACCAACACCTGCATTTTTCATAGCACAAGCGATTCCTGCATATGGTTCAGATTCATAGAATTCTTTTACAGCTTCTAATGTTTCAACAAGTCCAGTTGCTGGATCTGCAATCTGTCCATTTGGAAGCACCTGTCCTGGACGAATCGCATTTTTATAGCGGATTTCCCAAGGAGTAAGTCCTACTTCTTCTGCTAATAAATTAATAAGACATTCTGTAGCAAAACAACTTTGTGTTACACCAAATCCTCTAAAAGCTCCTGCTGGTGGATTGTTTGTATAGACTGCTTTTCCATCAATATCAATTGTCTGGTAGTTATATGGTCCTGCTGCATGAGTACAAGCTCTTTGAAGAACAGGGCCACCAAGAGAAGCATAAGCTCCTGTGTCAGCAACAAGAATTGCTTTTAATGCTGTAAAATTACCTTCTTCATCACAACCAAGAGTAAATTCCATATCCATTGGATGACGCTTTGGATGAACTAAAATACTTTCTTGTCTTGATAATTTCACTTTTACAGGACGTTTTAAATAATAAGTCAATAATGCTGCTTGATGTTGAACGGTAACATCTTCTTTACCGCCAAATCCGCCACCTACAAGTTTGTTTTCAATATATACTCTTTCTGGTTCAAATCCAAGCATAATAGAAACTTCTTTTCTTGTATCATAAGTTCCTTGATCGGTTGTATAAACTTTAATTCCATCTTTATAAGGGAAGGCAATGGCACATTCAGGTTCTAAAAATGCATGCTCTGTAAATGGAGTAGAGAATTTTTTTGTTACTACATGTTTTGATGCTTTTAACACTTCATCGGCATTTCCTCTTACTAGATGTTCGTGTGCCAATAGATTTCCAGTCTCATGAACAAGAGGTGCATCTTCTTTTAATGCTTCCCATGGATCAAAGACTGCTGGTAACTCTTCATATTCCACTTCAATTAACTTTTTCGCTTCCTCAAGAATTTCTGGGGTTTCTGCAGCCAAAATACAAATAGCATCGCCTAAATATCTTGTTGTATCTCCAACACGAATCATTGTATCCCAATCCTGTTTTAAATGTCCAACTTTATTATTACCTGGCACATCTTCTGCTGTTAAAACCGCTAATACTCCTTTTAATGCCTTTGCCTTTTCTGTATGGATTGCTTTTACAATCGCTCTAGGATATGCACTACGAACGGAGCTACCATAAACCATACCTTCCATTTCTACGTCGTCTACATATTCACCATATCCTAATACTTTTTCTCTTACATCCACACGATGAACGCGATTTCCAACTTTCCAATCTTTTTCTTGTTCTGGAAGTTTTCCGCCTTCTCTAAAAATTTTAGCAGCTAATTCAATGGCATCTACAATCTTTTTATATCCTGTACAACGACAAATATTATTTCGAAGTGCAAATGCAATTTCTTCTCGTGTTGGGTTTAAGTTAGTATCCAATAATGCTTTTCCGCACATTACCATACCTGGAATACAAAAACCACATTGCACAGCTCCAGCTTCTCCAAAAGCATATACATATACTTCTTTTTCTTGTTCAGATAATCCTTCTACTGTAACAATATTTTTTCCTTCAAATTTAGATACTGGTAATACGCAAGACTTTGTTGCTTTTCCATCTACTAAAATAGTACAGGTACCACAAGCACCTTCACTACAACCATCTTTTACAGACTTTAATTTCAACTCGTCTCTTAAATATTGAATCAACTTTTGATCCTTTTCCACTTCCCGTTCAATTCCATTTACAATTAAATGATACATACTATCACCCAATTAACCTTTCCTTATTTCGATTATGTTTTTTGCTGTTCCCAATACTTTAGATAAGTTTTTATAAAAATTTATTTAAAG
>UQVN01000295.1 GCA_900544525.1 uncultured Eubacteriales bacterium | reverse complement strand
ATTCATTTTATATGCAAAAAACAGGACTGACAATGTAAGCCCTGTTTGATCATTGTAAAACACATTTTATGAGTTGCTTTCCTTCCATTGCGTATACACTTTAATTGCTTCTGCTACAAACTGAGCAGTTCCTTCTCCTCCAGCTTTATCAATATTTTTTGTCATACGCTCATCACTAATGTACATTTCCCCAAGACTAGAAAGAATTTCAAGAGAACATGTATAAAAATGTTCCGTAATATAATTTTTTAGTTTCTTTACTTGTGCTTGTACTTCTTTCGAGTCCACCTCTTTTTCTTTCAATTGACCAAAGGTAGCGAAGAGTGACATAAAATCTTTCATAATAATTTGATTGTCAGAATCTGTTCTATTCTTATTTTTTTCTTCAAATTCCTTAAACTCTGCTGATTGCCCCCATTGTGCTTTTGCTTCTTCCTCATATTCCTTTAATTTTTGTGTATCAAATGCTGAAAAGTCCATAATCTTTCCTCCTATCCGTTGTATTTCACGAGCAAATGAAATTAAATTTTCTAAATGTTCCTTCTTTAAGGTCAACAAAGTTATTTGTTGCTCTAACGCCTTTTTCTGATCAAAATCAGGACTATTTATAATTCTTTTAATCTCTTTTAACGGAAACTCCAATTCGCGAAACAGTAAAATTTGTTGTAACTTTTCTAATGCCGTATCATCATATAATCGATACCCAGATTCTGTGTACTTTGTTGGATGCAAAAGCCCTATTTTATCATAATACTGCAATGTACGTATGCTGATGCCTGTTAATTTACTTATTTCACTTATTTTCATCATATCATTTCCTCCTCGCGTGATTTTACTATAAACTATTACGCAGTGTAGGAGTCAAGAGAATAAAGAGTTCTTTTTATAGGATAGAGAACCTAATTTTCTATCCTATAAAAAATATGCCCCTTTCTACTAGATACTTATCATCTAAGCTATCTATTTAGAACAGGGGCATACATATTTTAAACTTTGCCTAATGCTTTTTATAGGATACGATTTTATATTATGCTAAATATTTTTCAGCTAACTGTCTTAATGTATCTTGATGGTCTTTTATCCATTCTTCATAGGTTGTTCCTGCTGCTTCAATTGTTTTTCCAAGAGCTTTTAAAAATTCTGGAATACTTTCTTCTAACATAACTCCAACTTTTTCACCAATCTGCTCTTTTCCTTTTTCTTCACAACCGTTAATATGAAGAGTAAATGCTGGATGTGGAACTTTATCAATAAGCTTTACTCCACCATGGAATCCAAGAGCTCCTATTTGGTGAGTTCCACAAGAAGATGGACATCCAGAAATATGAATTTTTGGAAGAACACCATCTGCAAAACCATTTTCACGTTCCATTTCCACTAATTTTTGTAATAATCCTTGTGAATCTCTTACACCAATTTGACAAACAGAAGCTCCAATACAAGAAACGGATGTTTCAAATAATGTTTCTCCTGAATCGGCTGTTGCTTTTAATACTTTTTCTGCTTCGGAACCATTACAATTGATAATATACATTCCTTCATCTGGTGAAAGACGAAGTTCTACTTCATCCATATCTTTGATCAAGTCATAGATTTTTCTTAACTTCATAGGATCTGGAGTTCCCCCAATTGGGTGATAAAGTACTGCATAAAGCCCTTCTTGTTTTTGTGGTATCACGCGTTTTCCAACGACACGAACACCATCTGGCTGCTTTTTCACTTCATATGGAGTAACATCAATATCTAAATTCATTTCCTCTTGCATAACTTCTTGTAATTTCTTTTGATATGCTTGTACATATTCTTCGACTCCAAGAGAATCTTGCATATAACGAGTTCTTGCTTTTCCACGATTTTCATAGTTTCCATAGGCTACAAAAGTTTTTACCATAGCCTTAATATAATAAAGTATTTTTGATGGTTCTACTGCCTCTGCTACTTTTACACCAAGCTTTGGATTATTTCCAAGTCCACCTGCACTATAAACATCGAATTTTCCATCTGGTCTTGCCACAAATCCAAGATCTCGGAAAGTTGCATGAGTTGCATTATTATCGGAGTTTGTAAAGCCAACTTTTAATTTTCTAGGCAGTTTTACTGTTTTAATAAATGCCATTAAATAAGCACCTGCTTCTTCTGCATATGGCATAACATCAAAATACTCACCTTGTTCTACACCAGATAATGGAGATACCATCACGTTACGAGGAAAATCTCCACCGCCTCCTCTTGTTACAATACCATAATTTAAAGCCTGATCCATAATTGCATAAATTGCTGCTGGTTTTAAGTTATGGTATTGAATGGTTTGACAAGTTGTAAAATGAATTTTATTTACTCGATGTTTTTCAATGGAATGTACTAAAAAACGGAGTTTTTCTTTTGTAATCCTTCCTCCTTGTAAACGAAGGCGAAGCATACTAGATTCTCCACCTCTTTGGGCATAACTTCCATATCCGCCTGAGATTCCCTTATAATCTTTTGCTGATAATTCTTTATTATAGAATTGTTCTGTTGCCTCTTTAAAGCGATCCATATCGCTTCTCCAAATTTCACTGGCAAATGGTTTCATAGTTCTACCTCCTAAATGTTGGTTCATTTTGTATTTTCCCTCTTTCAAACATTACCTTCTTTTATTAGACCATTTCCCCATTTAAAAACTTTTATAAAACTTTACTTTTCAACAAAGTTTTCTAATTACTTGCAATTGTATTATACTTGATTCTCTTAGTATGCGCAAGAAAACTTTGATAAATTAATGACAATTTTTTCTAGTATTCTCTCCACTTTTTTTGTTAAATTAAATAACGAATTAACTGGAATACAATGGAAGTTATCCTATATAATGCATATTTTTCTTTTGAAATTTCTGCCTCTTTTACATCATTTTGCTGTTCATATTGATTTTCTTTTGTCACTCTAATTGATTGATCTTCCATCGTATGAATTTTATCTTTTAATGAGTCTGTAAACTCTTTTCCTTCTAACACAAACATAGTTTCTGTATCCAAATAGGCACTTCTCATATCGAAGTTAAAGGAACCAATGACGCTAACGACATCATCAATATAAAGGGATTTTCCATGAGAAGAACGTTCCCCCTGAAACTCATACAAAGAAATTCCCGTTTCTAAAACGTCTTTTCTTCGAAGGAGATAGTCAGAAGATGCCATCACATTATCTCCAACTGCAATAGAATTTACTTGCATTTTTATTGGAACACCATTTTCACAAAGGTTTGTCATCTTCTCTTTCATATCTTTACTCAATACGACATATGGCGTGTGAATATAGGCTTCTTTTTTTGCCTCTTCCATCATAGCAATCAAGTCATAATAAAGAACAGGCCTCTTTGCTAAAATTCCAGTTGGATTTGTTAAAAGAATGACGCGCCCTACTGGCACTGTTTCCTTCTCATAACTATTTTCTTTTAAAAATAAATCTTTCTTTTCCTCTTTTATCTCTTGATAATGAGATTCTAACTTTTGTTTTGCCTTTAATACCTCTTCTTTTTTTACATA
>UQVN01000294.1 GCA_900544525.1 uncultured Eubacteriales bacterium | reverse complement strand
AATGCTAATTTACATTGATTCAGCGCCTGCTCAAACTCCCCATTATGTTGATCCAATAATGCTTGTATAAATAACTGATACTGTTCATGTAATGTTTTTGATACTCCAGTAAATTTTTTGTATCCTTTTATTTCTTTTTCTACCTCTTCCCATTGGTTTGTTTTTATCAAATATTCTATATAATTCCTTTTTTCTAGCAGTCTTTTATCATTTTCGCTTAGAATCAGTTCCCATTTTGTACTATCCTTTCCCAATCGACTGACTAAAGACTCAAACAATATCTGATCTGGCTCCCTCTCCCCTGACTCAAATCTTGACAATGTGCTAATAGAACAAAGACCTCGACTTAACTCTTCTTGATTCATTCCTTGTTCTTTCCTTAATCGTTGTAGTATCTTTCCTAAGCTTTTTGACATACTTCTATCTTCCTTTCCGAATCAATCTTTTAAAAAAAGCTCATGATAATTATCATTTTTTACTTCACAATTGATAGTTTTATCTTGGTAACCACTATTGAAACTATGGAAGATATCATATAATTTCTTAGAATCTCATGGCTATCTGATTTTCTTCCTTTCCCATTTCTCCATAATCCTCATCTATTTTGATATACTCTTTTCAACTTTCTAAGACATTGACACCCTTATATTGAATCTTTTCCTCTATTATGTAGCCAAAACATCTATCATCATCTTTCAATTTTCATCAATAGTAGGGAATATCAAGTATGAACTCTATTGCGATTGATAAATCCACTATTATTTATAGTATAGCAAACACATATAAAAAATTCAAACATA
The DNA here is from genome assembly GCA_900544525.1 of uncultured Eubacteriales bacterium. Taxonomy (GTDB): domain Bacteria; phylum Bacillota; class Clostridia; order Lachnospirales; family Lachnospiraceae; genus Scybalomonas. The sequence continues at coordinate 2,726 of UQVN01000294.1, read as the reverse complement.
CATTCGGTTTAAGCTATAAACAAAGAAAAAGACAGAGGAAACCTCTGCCTTTCTCTTTTGCCTTTGCACTTTTCTTATATTTCTTTGAATACTTCTGCGGATTTATGGCAGATTGGACATTCTGCTGGCGCTTCTGTTCCTTCATGTACATATCCACATACGGTACAAACAAATTTTTTCACTGCTTCTGCTTTTTCTTCTACTTCTTTGAATACTTCTGCGGATTTATGGCAGATTGGACATTCTGCTGGCGCTTCTGTTCCTTCATGTACATATCCACATACGGTACAAACAAATTTTTTCACTGCTTCTGCTTTTTCTTCTACTTCTTTGAATACTTCTGCGGATTTATGGCAGATTGGACATTCTGCTGGCGCTTCTGTTCCTTCATGTACATATCCACATACGGTACAAACAAATTTTTTCACTGCTTCTGCTTTTTCTTCTACTTCTTTGAATACTTCTGCGGATTTATGGCAGATTGGACATTCTGCTGGCGCTTCTGTTCCTTCATGTACATATCCACATACGGTACAGACAAATTTTTTCACTGCCTCTACTTTTTCTTCTACTTCTTTAAATACTTCTGCGGATTTATGACAGATTGGACATTCTGCTGGTGCTTCTGTTCCTTCATGTACATATCCACATACAGTACAGACAAATTTTTTCATCGTTGTTTTTTCTCCTGTTTTATCTTTTGTTTCTGTTGTTTTTTCTTTCTTTTCGCCTAATTCATAACTTCTATCGAAATAGAATGTATGTAACATTTCTTCTGCAAGAGGGCTTAGTGGTTCTTTATAAAATTCTTTGTAAAGAGCAATAATTTCTTCATTTTCATGACTCTTTCTTTTCTTTAACTGCGCATCTCTAGAATATAAACCTTCGATTCTCTTTGCTCTTAAAGCATCGCCTTTATATTCTCTATCTTTTGGTTGTCCACCACCGCCGATGCAACCTCCTGGACAAGTCATCACTTCAATAAAGTGATATTGTTTCTTGCCTTCTTTTACTCGTTCAATCATCTTTCGAACATTTTCTGTTCCATAAACAACGGCTACATTTACTGTCATATCTGCGATTTGTAAGCTCGCTTCTCGGATTCCATCTAATCCTCTTACTGGTTGTAAATCAAATAATTGTTCTGGAGCGGATTCTTTTGTAATAAATTCATAGGCAGTTCTTAACGCAGCTTCCATAACACCACCTGTATTTCCAAAAATAACGCCTGCTCCACTGGCTTCTCCCATTAACTTATCAAAGGCAGAATCTTCTAATGCTTGGAAGTCTACATTTTCTTCTCTTGCCCACATAGCTAACTCACGTGTTGTAATCACATGATCCATATCTCTCATCTGTTCTTCTTTTAAATAAACGCCAGCAGCATTCATTTCATCTCTGCGAATCTCAAACTTTTTCGCAGTACAAGGAGTTAATGCCACATTGACAATTCTCTTAGGATCGATTCCCATTTTCTTTGCAAAATAAGTTTTAATTGTTGGCCCTTGCATACCAATTGGACTCTTTGCTGTTGAAATATGATCAAGCATATCTGGATAATAAATTTCTGCAAATTTTACCCATGCTGGACAACAACTTGTATACTGTGGTAATGGTTTTGTGCCTTTTGTGATTCTTTCAATCAATTCACTAGCTTCTTCCATAATTGTCAAGTCTGCTGCAAAGTTTGTATCTAAAACATAATCCACTCCAAGTTTTCTTAATAAAGCGATCATCTTTCCTTCTACAAAACTTCCATCTTCCATTCCAAATTCTTCCCCTAGGGCAATTCTTACAGATGGAGATGTACTCACAATAACAACTGCATTTGGATCCTGAACTGCTTTTCTTATGTCCTCATACTCATACTGTTCTGTAATAGAGTCAACTGGACAGACATTTGCACACTGTCCACAATGAACACAGATTGCGCGGTCTCCTGTTTCTTCCAAATCGTAGTGTCCTAACACGGAAATATAATCCTTACAGACATTTTTACATTGTCCACATTTAATGCATAACTCTTCATATCTTTGAATAGAAGGATTATCACTATCAATTGGAACTCTTATTTCTGGTGATAAATGTTTACTCATAGTTTCCTCCTGTAGTATCATAATATAATAAAGTACCAACCTCCACGCAGTATCCCTCTATTATTTTACTGTCTATTCTAACAAATCATATATCACGATACACGAATATTTTGTAGAATCATTACCTATCCTAAACTATATCTTTGGTCACGTGGTATTGATAAAAGCAAATATATGTTTGCCCAATTTTATTTATTATACATAAAATTTCTAAAAAAAACAAGCAAAGATATCTTTATCCTATTTTTTTCACCACCGTTTTATTTTATTTATGATTTTGATACAAATTTCTTTTCTAAAAAATTATATTTTCTAAAAAATCTCCTACTAAAAATAAAACTTCTGTAGCATTTTTTTATTTTTTACGATAATAACCTTTTTTTCATATTTCTCCAACAAATTTTTTATTTCTTTTAAGTTCACTTTATGAAATTTATGATTCCATTTTAATAACTCAATCAGAGATTTTATCGTCTCTTTTTTCCCTTTTTCTAACCCTATCTTTCTTCTAATAAATCTTTTTATAATTCGAAATTGACAAATTTTTTCTGGTGTCTCCATGAGGTAAATACGATCTGCTTTTTTAAAGCTTTCTTGTACCCATTGATAATAGACACCTTCTATAATCCA
>UQVN01000293.1 GCA_900544525.1 uncultured Eubacteriales bacterium | reverse complement strand
TAATTTAGCTTTTCTGTTCTCAATCAGTCGTCCTATCAGAGCATAAATGCTCTGCATGACTATTACTTCTGTATAATTGAAAATAGATTATACTTTTCTATCTGGATACATTCTATCTCGTCAAATACAAATTTAACAACCCATGGCATCCATGTTTTTATTTTTTGAAATTCTTTGTATCCAAAAGTATTGTCATAATAATTGATAATTGTACTCAATGCTGTTCCATGACTTCCAATTACTATATTTTTTCCTTCATATTGTTTCAAAACATGGTTTAATGCTTCAATATTTCTCTTCTGCACTTCTCCTAATGTTTCTCCATCGGATAGCTTATAATCAAAATCTTCCCATTGTGCTTTACAAAAAGACTCATAATCCTCAATCCATACACTATCTATTTTTCGTTCTCGAAAATCATCTACTATATGAATATCTAAATTTTTCTTATCGGAAAAATCTTTTACAGTATCTACGGATCTCTTATAAAGACTTGATAAAACAAAATCAATGTTTTTATCCCATAAAAACTCAGTCACTAGTTTTCTATCTTCTAGTCCTTTTTCTGTCAACTCTCTTGCCATATCGTTATGATTATTAAAATTAGGTTCTGCGTGTCTTACAAAATATACTGTTGTCATTTTTCACCTCATGCTATGTAAAATTGTATAAAATTATTTCAAATAAATTGATTCACTTTCTATTTCCAGCAAATACTCTTCTATCATCGGAATATGCGTAGCCGATATTGAAATATCTCTTAACTCCTCTTTACTAAAAAACTTAAGTTCTCTTGATTCTGAACTACAAACAACGATTGGTAATTTCTTTTTCTTGTCTCTATCCTTTTTAAAGATTTACAACAATATCTAAGCAAAGAAAGAGTGCTTTTTCCAAGGAATGACTTCCCCAACCTCTTTCATCATAATCAGAGATATTTGCAAGGGAATCTGCCGTAAACAATATTTGTCCAAAATCAACCTTTCGAAACTCGGCACAGGCTGCTAACCCTGCACATTCCATTTCTACAACGGAACAACCTTCTTCTTTTCTATAACGAACCATATCTTTTGTCTCCCTATAAAAGCCATCGGTAGACCAAGTAGTACATTCTATATAAGGCAACCCTTTTTCTGTTAAAGTATTTTCAATCGCTTTTAAAACATCTTTATTTAACTCTATAAATCTTGAGGGTGGTAGATAATGATAAGATGCGCCTTCATCTCGTAAGGCCTTCACAGGGACTAAAAAGACGTTCTCTGGCAAATCAACCAGTGCTCCACAAGAACCAGCGGATATTACTTTTTTCACCCCATATCCAATTAACCAATCTAATATTTGAACAGACGCAGCAGAACCCAATGGTGCTTGGCAAAGACAAATATCCTCCCCTTTATAATTCACAAGATAAATAGGATATTTCTTTGTAATAGAGACAAACTCTGTAATAACTTTACAATGATGTTTATTGGCATAGTCCTCAATGCAATCTCCAAGAAATGCAAAAACTGCTTTTTTAGGCAACGTAATTTCAAGTTTTTCATGATCTGGCATAATGACAGAAAGCGTACTATCATCACATTCCAAAATTGGTATTTCATTTTTCATAATTCCCATAATTCTTTCCCTCCACATTTTTTAATCGATAATAAAATCATGTTTATTTAAGTAACATCTCAATATGAGGAATCCCATCTTCTAAAAACTCTTCCGAAACTTGTATAAATCCTTGTTTTTCATAGAGTCTTCTTGCGTAGGTCTGTGCTTCTATTCTTATGGAAGTTTCCTTCATCTTTTCCTTTGCCACTTTTATTCCCTCTGCAAGAAGCTTACTAGCAAGCCCACAACGCCTTTTTACCGAAATCACTCTCCCAATGGATACTTCATCAAAAGAAACGCCTTTATCAATGACACGCAAATAGGCTTGAATTTTACCATTTTCTTTATAAAATACATGATAGGACTTTTTATCTTTTTCATCAATTTCTTGATAAATACATTGTTGTTCCACAATAAATACTTCCACTCGAAGCTTTAATATATCATAAAGTTCTTCTACGGATAATTCTTCAAATCTTTTCACCACTAATTCCACTTTTAACATTCACTCCTTTTATTTTTTCTCTCTTTTCTCTTTATCACCTTATGCTCTATACGTTTATTAAGAAAATCCCACTTCTTATTTGCAAGCTGCGCATTGTTGCACGTAGTGCTTTTTTATTTCATAGGAAATGGCACTTTCTCAAATTAATATAAAAAAGTATTTCCTATGGAATCAAAAAATACTGGCTACCATAATACCGTTCTCCTTCTCCATATAAATTCATTTCTGGATATTGATACGGATACTGAATGAAATTTGTATGATGAATATATTGTACGCTATTTGTGATACAAGTGAGTTTCTTTGGCAAATCCGTATATTCAAACATAATATATCCTCTTTGTTTAGAGGAATACACAGGATACGTCATACCCCCTAATACTCCTTCATATCTATAGGCGCTCATACTAAAAAACCAATCTGTATTTTCCATAGAAGAACTAAGAGCATCCGCCAATCTTGGCAATTTCCTTTGATATTCTTTTTCTCCTTTTTTATACAATAACCATCCACTTTGAAAAGTTGGTTTTATGGAAGTAAGATTCGCACTTTCTTCATCAAAACATGTTATCTCAACAGATATTCCATCATTCCAATGCAATGGTTTTTTCTTCCATTTCCAATAATGAATCGAATAAACCTCTTTTTTCGAATTTTCTATATAAAGTGTTTCTAACTCAAAATAAGGTCCTTTTATTTCTTTTTCTTCCATCCATCCCATATTTTCTGGCAAGTCAACTCGGTTTTGTAAAGAACAAAAAACTGTATCCATTTGAACATTTTTTACATCTTTTATTCGCTCCAAATCCTCTTTTGTTAAATCATCAATCAATGGTTGCGAAACACCATGGTTCATTAACTGTTCTTTTATCATCTTTGCATGGTCTGTCACTTGTATTTCTTCTCTTTGTTTTGGAGGATTTTCATTCCAATGATTGCTCAAACCACTTCCAATGACGATACAGAAAAGGCAGAGCAAACAATAGCCACAATTGCACAACTTAATTTGAAAAAGATTCTCTTCTGAAATTGTAATCTCTTTCTGTTGTAAAGGTTTTATTGCTTGATAAAATCCATAAAATGCACCAATTCCAAATATTAAAAATATTATGACAACACTGAGTGAAACTATGTTTATTAAAGGTATTTCTCTTATTCCGTATAATGTTAACACAACGATAGAACTTTCCAACAAGACGATAAAACATAATACATATCTTGTTGCTTTTTTCAGTTGCTTTAACACCATTTCTTCTGTGGCCATCATCAAAAGCGCTTTTGTTAAATAATAATAAAATAAAATCCAAAGAAATCCACTCATTCCACTCAATATAGAAACTTCAAATGCATAGTTTAAGTAAATTGGCGTTGCATGGAAGAACACTTGCAAAAGCATAACAGCAAACAGAATAGAAAAGAGAATTTGTAACTTCAAAAA
>UQVN01000292.1 GCA_900544525.1 uncultured Eubacteriales bacterium | reverse complement strand
TGTGCATATTAACGATTTACTATTTTGCTTTCTATTTCTTATTTATTTTTCTATTTTTTAGTTATAATGTACGGAATTTTAATGCTATTCTTTCGTTTTGAAATATAATTTTATCCTTGTTTTCCATTTTCCACCTTTTATCCATTCTTTTTATTTTAATTTTATCTAAACTATTATTTCCATATAGTTTAAGTTTTTCGTAAAAAAATAGCGCAGCTACTATTTCTACTAGCTACGCCAAATTTTTCATCCTAACAGTTCATATAGTTTCACATCATGAGGAGAAATTTTTATCCCCTCCTCTTTTTTCTCTATCGTTACTGTCTGATTTGTCCATACTTCTCTAACGATTGTACCAACCTCCTCTTCTATCTTTTTCCAATCATAAATGGTTTCGTTATCTGATAAGTTAAATATGGCAAGATAACGTCTTCCTGTCTTTTTATGATGGGTAATCCAAATAGCTTCTCCTTCCTCTCGTTTCCACTGTTTCCTTTCAAAGTCATTGCTCAACAAACTCAATACCTCTTCATTGGTCAACAGACTTTTTGTCCAGTCATCCAGCTTCGTAAGTTCCGCTCCAAGCATAATTGGAGAGCCAAAGATACACCAAAGAGTCATCATTGTCTTTTGTTCTTCTTTTGTAAAATTGGTATTCCGCTCCTGTAAAAATCCTTTTCCAACCCTTCCAACAGGAAGCATATCACAATCAGGATAACAACCTTTTCTTTTATGCATCTGCCAAATTTCACATCGTTCAAACATAACTTTTAACAGTTCCCACTGATCCCAAAAATCATCCGTAATTCTCCACATATTAGCATAGGTCTCATAATGCCATGCCTTTTCAATGATGGCTGGTCCTGGAGATAAGCTGAGCACCATGGGTCTTCCTGTCTTCATAATCGCTTTATGTATCATTTCAATTTCATTTTTTCCTGCATAGGCGTCTTCGTATAACTTTGTATGGGCAATGTCATCACATTTAATAAAATCCACTCCCCAGCTTGCATAAAGTTCCATTAACGAATCATAATATTCCTGCGTTCCTTCTATGCCTTCCTTCACCCCATACATATCGGGATTCCATGGACAAATGCTATAAGGATCGGCAATCTGATCGGCTGTTTTTGTACTACCTAATATTTTGCTATGGGTGTGCGCACTGATTCTTGGAATTCCCCTCATAATGTGAATTCCAAATTTAAGCCCTTTTTCATGGATATAATCGGCTAATGGACGAAATCCCTTTCCATCAATCGCCGATGGAAATTTCTCCACACATGGTAAAAGACGACTATACTCATCTACTTCTACTTTACTAAAGGGAAGATATTGATACTCATCTCGCTTTGTTCCAGTCCCATAAGCATACCATTGAATGTCTACTACAACATATTCGTATCCATATGGCTTTAAATAAGTTGCCATATAATCCGCATTCTTCTTTATTTCTTCTTCCGTCACTGTCGTATCATAATAATCATAGCTATTCCACCCCATAGGAGGTCTTGGTGCAAAATCATCTTTTCCCATATCTACCTTTTCCTTTCTTTTAAAATGCCAGTTCCTTTACCCAAACCATCATTTCTCCATATCCTCGATTTCCCCAGTAACAATAAGGAACGAATGTTAAATCCACTTCTTCCCATCGGTATGTTCCATCGCTATATAAGGTTTCACCTTCCCAATCTTCTATCACTCTCTTTCCTTTGGCATGAATCATTAGGGTGCCGTTTAATATATCTTTTCGATATTCTTCTTTTAACCCTTCTTTTGTATCGACAAAAAGAGCGGATAAATTTTCTCCGTTATCTACCTGCTCTAGACAGTATACAAGAGGTCCTTTTTGTACTGCTACTTTCCCAACATCCGCTCTTACAAGTGGATTTGCTCTCATAAAACGAGCAGGAATATCAAAGACAATACGAAGCTCCTCTTTTTTCCATTGCCCTTCTAATCTTGCATATCCTTTTTCCACTTGGAAGTTCACTTCTTTTCCTTCCATGAAAATCTTCATACCCTTTGCATAGTCAGGAACTCGTATTCCTATCATTCCTTCATAGACTTCTTCTGCCCTTATTTTTACAATCACTTCATTTTCAAATGGATACTTTGTCACTTGTTCTATCGTAAAACCTTCAAAAATTGTAACTTTACTTGACACAAAAAGATTGATATAAACTTCTTTTTCCCCTTTAAAATATAAATACTCGCCAAGACTTGCTAACGTACGAGCGATATTTGGGGGACAACAAGCACAGCCAAACCATTTTTGTCGAACAGGTTTGACATGATCCATACTACTATGATCGATACAATTTTCTGGCCAAACTTCTAACGGGTTGACATAGAAGAAACTCTTCCCATCCATAGCAATACCAGCAAGTACAGTATTATAAAGAGCTTTTTCCACGATATCCATATAATGAGCCTCTCCTGTAATCTGTGCCATCCTTCTTCCAAACAAAGCAAGCCCTATGGAAGCACAACTTTCTGAATAATTCGTGGCATTTGGCAGATCATAATCTACAGTAAATCTTTCATAAGGTCCACTGCTTCCAATCCCTCCCGTAATATACATTCTCTTTTCTACTACATTTTTCCATAGACGTTTGCAAGCCTCTAATAAAGCAGAATCCTTATATTCCTCTGCAATGTCAGCCATAGCACAATACATATACATCGCACGCACGCTATGTCCTTCCGCTGTATCCTGCTCTCGAACTGGCTTATGACACTGAGAATATTCTGGTAAGAAAGAATTGCGATCATAGAAAATATCAATCCATCCCTCTCTTAAATTCTCTCCTACTAAATAATTTGGCTCTGTTCCTCTGCGATCAAGAAATGCTTTTGCCATATCCATATAACTTCTTTTTCCTGTCACTTCACTTAATTTAATAAGTCCAATTTCAATTTCTTGATGTCCTGGAACCGCCTGCTGATACTCTTCTTGTTGAAAAACTTCGCAAATATAGTCTGCAAAGCGTTCCATAATCTGTACGAACCTTTTCTTGCCTGTTACTTTATAATACGCCACTGCAGCTTCCATCATATGACCTGCTGTATAAAGTTCATGTCCTTCTCGTAAATTTTTAAATCGATGCTCTGGAGCTAAAATTGTAAAATAAGTATTAAGATATCCATCTTCTTGTTGTGCCTTTGCGATTAATTCAATTGCCTCATCCGCTTCTTTTTCTAACTGTTCATTTTCTTCATAAGATAAGGAATAGGCCACTGCCTCTAACCACTTGGCTAAATCCGTATCTTGGCACACAAATCCATGAAATGTTCCTTCTTTTAGCCCTGCCGCCACCTTGAAATTTTCAATGGAATAGCTCGGCTCTGCCCCCTCAATTCGATCATTTAATGCTTCCCATTGATAGGGAATAATCTGTTTTGTCACAAGCTTTGTATACTTATTCCAAAAAGAATCTTCAATTTTTACATTTCTAAGATCTAGTAACTGTTTTTTGCCCATAACATACCTCCACCTTTTCTCATTTGCAGGCATTGTATCCTTTTTTCCTAGAGAAAAATAAATCCCATAACAATCCCTACAAATAAATAATAATTTT
>UQVN01000291.1 GCA_900544525.1 uncultured Eubacteriales bacterium | reverse complement strand
TTTTTATTTTTTCTTTATATGATAATTATATAGAGGGAATTTTTTATGGAATGTTTTTAAGTAATGGACTATTACTTGGAATCGGAAGCTATGATTTTTATCAGTTTGTAAAGAAACATCGGGCGTTAGAAAATTGTCGAGGGCAAGTAAGTGATTGTTTTGAGTATTTGCCAAAAGAGAATGGATTACTAGGACAAGACTATCAGATTCTGTTACAAGAACTACAAGAAGAGAAAAAGGAACAAATGGTAGCATATGAAAATGAAAAAAACGAATTGGAGGATTATTTTACTCTTTGGGTTCATCAGATGAAACTTCCCATTTCAGGCATGAAATTATTGCTACAGACGGAGGAAGAGCTGGATGTGAAACTTTTAAAATCAGAGCTTTTTCGCATCCAACAATATACAGATATGGTACTAGCCTATGTGAGAATGAATAGTATTTCCACTGATTATGTGTTGAAAGAATCGGATCTCGATGATATGATTCGACAAGTGTTACGAAAGTTTTCAGGAGAGTTCATTCGAAAGAAATTGCAACTAGATTTTCAAGAGACAAAAAAACGAGTGCTTACTGATGAAAAATGGTTTGTGTTTGTAATAGAACAAGTGATTTCTAATGCTTTAAAATATACGAAAAAAGGTGGGATTAAGATTTATTTAAAAGATGAGGATACATTGGTCATCGAAGATACAGGAATTGGTATCGAAGCAAGCGACTGCTATCGGGTCTTTGAAAAAGGTTACACAGGCATAAATGGAAGATATGATAAAAAAGCATCGGGCATTGGGCTTTATTTATGTAAAACAATTATGACGAATCTTTCCCATAAAATTTGGATAGAATCTGAGCAAAATTATGGGACAAAAGTAATGTTATCATTTCCCCATAATATTCATGACAGATCGGAAACATAAGAAATTAGCAAAGGGTAATACTTGGTTTTCCATATCGTACAAAAATGTAAGAAATAGAGAAGATTTGTAAGATAGACCGATGGAATTTTCCTGTTGTTTTTTCTATACTAAAAGAAAAAAGGAGGAAGAGAAAATGGCATTATTACAAGTAAAAAATTTAAAGAAAATATATACAACGAGATTTGGAGGAAATAAGGTACAAGCTCTTTCTAATGTGAATTTTGAAGTAGAAGAAGGAGAATATGTGGCAATTATGGGAGAGTCTGGATCCGGTAAGACGACTCTTTTAAATATTTTAGCGGCTCTGGATAGTCCGACAAGTGGAGAAGTGTTACTAAAAGGAAGTAATATTGTAAAGTTAAAGGAAAGAGAGATTTCTTCTTTTCGAAGAGAACATTTAGGATTTGTTTTTCAAGATTTTAATTTATTGGATAATTTCTCCAATAAAGATAACATCTTCCTACCACTTGTGTTATCAGGAATGAAACATCAAGAGATGGAAGCAAGGTTAGAGCCTATTGCAAAGGAATTAGGCATTACGAGTATTTTAAATAAATATCCTTATGAAGTATCAGGGGGACAAAAACAACGTTGTGCAGTGGCAAGAGCGCTGATCACAGAGCCTGATTTAATTTTAGCCGATGAGCCAACAGGGGCATTGGATTCTAGAGCCACAGATGATCTCTTGAATTTGTTTTCGTCAATTAATGCCAATGGGCAGACGATTATTATGGTAACCCATTCTACAAAGGCGGCAAGTCATGCGAGTCGTGTTCTTTTTATTAAAGATGGTATGGTCTTTCATCAATTGTATCGTGGTAAAAAGACAACGGAGGAGATGTTTCAAAGCATTTCCGATTCTCTATCTTTAATTATGACAGGTGGTGTAAAATATGAATAAATGTTTTTACATGAAACTAGCAAGAACAAATATAAAGAAAAATAGTAAAACCATATTACCATATTTATTCACCTGTATTATGACGACTACTATGTTCTATATTTTGTGTTCGCTTTCAAAGAATCAAGGGATTATGAGTATGCCTGGGGGATTGGATTTACAATTGGTGTTATCACTAGGTATGTACGTTATTGGAATTTTTGCAGTTATTTTCTTATTTTATACAAATAGTTTTTTGATGAAACAAAGAAAAAAGGAATTTGGTGTTTTTAACATATTAGGACTAGAAAAACGGCATATCGCTAAAGTGATAGGATATGAAGTATTGATGATAACAGTGATTAGCATTGGACTTGGATTAGTATTTGGGATCCTTTTAGATAAAGTTATGTACTTGATTTTATTAAAGCTTTTTGATGCTCCCATTGCATTAGGGTTTTATATTTCAAAGAAAGCATTTGTTATAACCATTCTTTTATTTTTAGCAATTCATTTTTTAATCTTTTTAAATTCTATTCGACAAATTCATTTGGCAAATCCAATTGAATTATTGAATAGTGGGAATTATGGAGAACGAGAGCCAAAAAATAAATGGGTTCTTACCATTTTGGGACTTCTTTGTCTTTTGGTGGCTTATTATATTTCTATCACCACAAAAAATATTTTTGCAGTATTGGGATTGTTTTTTATAGCAGTTATTCTTGTTATGATAGGAACGTATTTATTGTTCACTTCTGGTAGTATTACCTTTTTAAAAGCGCTAAAAGCTAATAAAAATTATTATTATCGGACAAAACATTTTATTAGTGTATCAAGCATGATGTATCGTATGAAGAAAAATGCAATTGGGTTAGCAAATATTTGTATTCTATCGACTATGATACTCGTTGTGTTATCCAGCACCATTAGTTTATGGTTTGGACTCGATGATATTTTACGTACTCGATATCCAAAGGAATTTTCTATTGAAGAGAATTTAAACATAAAGAATAAAGTATCCTATGAAGAAAGTCTACAAAAACTTAATGAAGAAATAAAAAATGTAGTAGCACAACAAGGACTATCTATGGAAAAGATAGAAACCTATACGGGGCTTAAATTTAGTGCTTTAAAAGAAAATAATAAATTTTATATTGATACAGAAAATCAGTCTGTAGAAGATGTAAGCCGTATCTACTCTTTATATTTTGTGTTATTAGAAGATTATAATGCGACTATGGGAGTCGATGACTCATTAGAAGAAAATGAAATTCTTGTATGCACTAATGATAAGGGAGAGCAAGAGAAGGAACTTAACCTATTAGATCAAACATTTTCTGTTAAACGATATGTAAAAGATATTCCGTTTGGCAGAAAAGATTATTTTAGTGATAAATATTATCTAGTTGTGTTACCAAATGCAAAGACATTACAGTCTATTGCGAAAACACAAAAGAAATTATATGGAAAAGTAGCGTCTAGTATTAAAAATTACATTAGCTTTGAAACTAATGGAACGAAAAAAGAAAATTTAGCATTAAATGATAAGTTAAAAGAAGAAGTGAGTGGAGAAAATCAAAACTGTTACATTGAGTCAAGAGCAGCTTCTTATAAAAATGCGGTTTCGCTTTATGGAGGTTTTTTATTTATCGGTATTTTCTTAAGTGCTTTATTTGTTATGGCAACTATTTTAATTATTTATTATAAGCAGATTACAGAAGGATATGAAGACAAAAAACGATTTGAGATTATGCAAAAGGTGGGAATGTCTCAACATGAAAT
>UQVN01000290.1 GCA_900544525.1 uncultured Eubacteriales bacterium | reverse complement strand
ATTCCTTAACTGATCTCCTATACCAACTAATTAATATGAATTTTTAGAAGACTATCTTTTAACTTATTATATTTCTTTAACAAAAAATCCCTCGCCATAAGACGAAGGATCTTCTGTTTTGTTTCCACTAGTATTTTTAATTTTATAATCGTTTTCCTTTCAATGTGACACAAGAATGTGTATAAGAAACAGAGCTGATAAGCCAAATAAGAGCCACTACGATAATAGCAAATATTCCAGTGTTAAACAATAGGTTTGAAATCATTGTAATAAATAACAGCAATGGTAATATTTTAGCCAATGTCATATACATTTTATAAGAACTTTGATAAATCACTTCTCTCTCTGCCTCATCACAACTTTCAAGCCATTGTTGTTGGAACTTTCTTGAAGTAGGATCACCCTTCTTATCTGGATTTATTTTCTGGATTAATTTCACATAGCGAATTTGCCAAACACCATTATATACATTACAAAGAAGAAAAACGATACAACCATATAAAAACCAATTGATATTCCCTCTTATCATCTCAAGATAATTAGCAGAATATCCCATGGATAATACAAGAATACTAAGCACTTGGGTTAAAACATTCACATTTAATCCAAATGCTCCCATTTTTTCTTCTTCATATTCCCAAATGTCACATTCTTCATCATCACTTTGAGATATCTTTTCAGCGATAATATTCATTTTTCTTAAACTATATTCCCCTAATATAATCGAAATAGTAGTGATTCCAATTAATATTGGTAAAATAAAATTCTGTATTTGCCATACCATCTCTGATAAAAAATCTGCAATATTTTTCTGCTCTCTTCCAAAGAAATAATATCCTCCACCTCCTATGATTCCACCAATAAGCGCTCCAACTAACATTATCATTATTAATTTTAAATAGGAATTCTTTGCTTTGCTCATCATTCTTCATCCTCCTCATATACAAAGATATCTTCTACTGTAACTTGGCATATTTTCGCTAACTTCAACGCTAAAGTAACCGATGGAGAATAATCTCCTCGTTCAATTAAACTAATTGTCTGCCTAGAAACACCAGCTAGCTTTCCTAGTTCTGTCTGGTTAATTCCTAATTTTGCTCGATATTCCTTTAAATAATTTATTAAAGGCATGTACCCAACTCCTTTTCCATTATTACGCGTATGACAACTTTTCTTGTCAAATCCAATATAACATTGACAACTTTATTTGTCAATAGTGTTTATTAAAGGCATAAAATAATGAGAATATTTCTGACTAGCTCATGTTTTCCATATAAATAAAAAAAGCCGTAATCCCTTTTATAAAAAAAGATTACGGCGAGCGTTTTTTATTTCTTCCATTCATAACAACCGCTATACATGAAGATAAATGTTTCAATATATCTCTTTATCGTCCCATAACAATGATACATACATTTCTCACGTTCGTGAGCAGTTATCAAATCGTGACTTAAAAAAAGCCACAATCCTTTTACCCCCCAAAGGATTATGGCTCACCTCTAATCAACATAATATTCGTATCTATTACTTTTCTTGATACTTACTTTCATGCTCTTCATATAAAGTACGGCATACTTCTCGCACTTTTTCATACTGCTGTTTCCAAAGTTTTTTATCAAGTTCTAACTCTTTCTTGAAAATGCGCTTGGATAGTTCTGTCACTATTGTTTTATTCGCATAGGAATGTGGTTGTTTTTATCATCGTATGTCATCATATTTTCCTCAGTCCACCGATATAGAGTTTAAATAAAAATATTTTACATATTCACAATTATACCTATTCATTTCCACATACTCTATTTTCTAAGTTATTCTCTTCCATTTTCCCCTTATCTAAGCTAAGCGCCCCTAATGCCACTAAAGTAACCGCCAAACCAACTAAGGCTAATACCGTTGGAACTTCTCCAAAGAAAAAGACTCCAAAAAATGTGGCCGCTACTGGTTCACATGAACATAAAATAGAGGCTTTTCCAGCTTCCATATAATTTAACGCCACCGTATAACAAGTATATGGAAATACGGATGTAAATAGGGAATGTAAAATCATAAAACCTGACATTGTAATCGGATCGTCTTTCACAATCCCTATCAAACTTCCCCAATCTGTAAACGGTAATAGAGCAATTCCAATGGCTAACATACTATAAAAAGTAATGGTAAATGCTTGATAGCCTTTTTGCATGGCAATTTTACTAAACAGACTATATAATGCATAAAATACAGCCCCCATTGTTCCTATTATAATTCCTTTTACCGTCCACTTCATCCCAGAAGCGCCTTCTAAAACTCCACTACAAAGCACACAACCGATAATAGCAAATATCATGCATACTACTTTTCGCATTGTAACCTTTTCTTTGAAAAATACAGATGCAAAAAACACAACAAAAACAGGTGCAATCGTAAGAAGTACCGCAGATAACGATAACGTCAACTCTTCAATGGCCATATTATAACAAAGGTTTACTCCTAACGTTCCAAGAATTCCAGAACAGATAAATACCCATACATCTTTTAATCGAACTCGAAATAGTTCTTTATTAAAAAGCAACATTCCAATTGCTAAAATAATAATGGCCACATAAGTTCTTGATGATACAACCGTATAACTATCCATCCCCCTGGCACTTAATTCCCTTACAAAAATTCCAGCGGACCCAAAGCATATACCTGAAAATACTGGAAAAATTTGAATGAATTTCTTTAACATCCTCTCTTACTCCTTTTACTTCTACTTTTTCTTATCCATCCTTTTAAAGAGCCTTCTTTTCATGATAGCCAACAACAAGAAATATCTCATTCTTTTTGAGCATCTACATTATTATTTAGCCTGACTATTATTGTATAATAACATTACCCATATTTCCAATATTTTTTACAAAATTGTACTATTTGGGTATATTGTTTCTAATAGTTTTTAATAATTAAATCTATCCTAGAGCTCTACTAATCAACTAATTGTTTCACATAAAAAATAACAGGTAACCATATCGATTACCTGCTATTTTCCATAGTTCCACTTTTTATTTTAATCTTGTACCATCCTTAAAAGCATTCCCAACTTTTTCACCTAATTTTAAATACGCACTGTTTACTGGATCCAATGTAATGGGACTTAGCTTCGCTGGATCAATCTTTCCATCGGTAAGAATTGATTCATCGGCACTCACATTGATAATCTCAGCAATCATAATGTCGGTTTCCTCGTCATAACTCTCCAACTTGCATTCTAGCGTAAGTGGTAACTCTTCAATGATTGGTGCATCTACATTTTCACTCTTTATCGTATGAAATCCTGCCCTTTCTAATTTATCTGGCACCGTATTTGCAGATACCAGTCCCACATAATCAGACTCTACTACATGCTTTTCATCTGCCATGCTAACGGTAAATGCTTTTTTTGCTAAAATATTTTTTACTGTCTTATGTTCTGGGCTCAAACACACTGCAATTTTTTTATAATCACAAACTCCTCCCCAAGCTGCGTTCATGGCATCAGGATTTCCTGCTTCGTCATAGGTTGCAATAATTAACACTGGCTGTGGATATAAAAAAGGTTTTGCTCCAAAATTCTTTCTCATGAAATAGTCCTCCGTTTCTTAAAGTCACATATT
>UQVN01000289.1 GCA_900544525.1 uncultured Eubacteriales bacterium | reverse complement strand
TCTATTGGAATCTATCCAAAAAAAGACGTTCTTTGCGCTTTTATCATCATAAAAAACATAAAAAAAGGAACACTTCTTATTAATTTTACGACAAAAAAACGAGAAAAAACTCGCTCTATGAATTTTTTCTCGTTTTTCTTATATATTTTTTTATTTATCAACAAGAAAGAACTAATTCTATAAACTATCTTATCGAATTCGTTTACTTATTTCCTTCTTTTTATTTTTAGGAACTAAAATTTCAATAGCATCTGGAATCACTTCTACTTCCACTGGTAATTGTCCAAAACATTCTCCATCATAATCCACAATCACTGGATTTTCTTCATCTAAATTGCTAATTTTTAATGCCTTCGTCTGGAAATAATCCACACTTGGATGATTAATATGATCTCCTTGTAATATTTTAATCAACAGATTAGTAATATTAGGAAACTCCACTTTTCTAAGTACGAGAACATCTAACAATCCATCGGATACAGAAGCTAAAGAAGCCATATTTTTAAAGCCCCCTACACTTCTTGAATTCGCTACAATAAATAAAAGTGCTTCTACCTCTTTTGTGTACTCTTCTGATTCAAATTTAAGATTTACTGTATTAAATAAGTTTTTTGGAAGATCTTTTGCTCCTTCTACATAATAGGCCATTTTCCCCATAATGGCTTTTAATTCTTTCGGAACTTTATATCCAACATCTGTTAACAAACCACCTGCTAATACATTGACAAAATACTTATCGTTTACTTTTCCTACATCCACAGATTTGCAATGAAAATCTCGAATCATTTCACAAAAACCATCTATATTTTGTGGTAAATTTAAATAGCTGGCAAAATCATTCACTGTTCCAGCAGAAATGACAGCAATTGGAGTTCTTGTACCACTTAAAATTACGCCATTTATCACTTCATTAAGAGTTCCATCTCCACCAATAGCTGTTACAAAATCATACTGTCCTTCTTTTATCTGTGCTGCTGCATTTTTTGCATCTTCTTGTTTCTTTGTATAAACGACATCAATATGAGAGACTAACTGTTGCATTACTAGCTTTCCTGCTAATCCTTCTACCATATTCAAAAAATTTTGTCTTCCAGAAGATGGATTAATAATAAACAATGCCTTCTTCATTCGACTCCCTCCTATTCCTTTATGCGTATTCTCTTTTTTCTCTCCCTACGTTTCTCACGAAGCTCCTTCTGCCTTAACTCAATAGACTTAGCTTCTGATTCGTCAATGGGCTTTATAGTCTTTATTAGAAATATTTTTCCCTCCAGTGTACTTTTTACTTTAATTTTTCCACGCATATATCCATGCTCTTTACAATATCCAACCGCATAATAGATAGTCAGATTACTAGCAAACCATCCTATTTGTTCTAGTAGACTCTTACCACAACAAGCACATCGAAGCTCTCGAACTCTTTTTTGTTGCATTGCAGTTATCTTATCTTCAAACTCTCTTGTTATATACAATGTTCCTTTTTTATTTTTTCGAAAAATCTCTTCTTTGGCATTTTTAGGATTATTATATACATCAATACTTATAATCCATTTCTCCTGTCCGATCTCTTTTAATACTTCAGCTGTATAAAGAGCATCATTCAATGCCTGATGAAATGGACGGCTCTGTTTCACTCCCATATGCTCTACAGCATGCTCTAAACTTACAATCTTTTTATCATTTTTCCAAAACCGATAGATTCTTTGCACATCATAAAAAGCAAGAGGTTTTTTTAACTTCTCCATATCATAATAATCCATATTTTTTTGAAGTTGAATTAAATCGGTATCACCATATGTGCAGAAAATATAATCTTCTCCACACCAAGTAAGAAATGCCTCCATAACTTCCACAAAAGATTTTCCTTTATTCAAAGTTTCCTCATCATAAGGAAGCATCTTCTCGATAGCAGGGGCTAATTTTTTATAACAAGTTGGTTTAATATATTGGTGAAACTTCGACTCTTCCTCTAAATTTTCATTGAGCTTTACTGCTCCAATCTCAATAATTTCAAATGGAAGACTCTCTTTTACTTGCTCTGGATCCGCACTTTGATTCCATTCTAAATCTATCACAACATATTTCATCTGCGGATCACTCCTTTCGTCTATTTACTCCTTAATATAGTTAAAATAATATTGGAAATATTTCTATCTATTATCTTAATCTTATATTTAGAAGAAATCTCTTGATCCAGCCTTATCCTTATTATCGTTTAGATTCTCAATTTTATCATTCGCATAGCTCATACTCTTATTTACAAGGTAATTTCTCTTATCTGAAAGCTGTGCATCGTTACACCCAGTGATTATTTTCGTTATAAGAAATAAAAGTCAACGATAACGAAAACAAAACGCCTGATAACAAGTTTACCATAGAACATTCATTCTCTCAATATTATTCTATTTCCCTAGTTAGGAACCATGTATCTTTCTTACCTTTATCTACCCTCTTCTTTATTATACTACATTTTATGTTATTCGGATCTTACAATGCACTCATTTAGCCTATCTGTCGAAAATATTTTAATTCTACATATGTAGTCTATTCCACCACCTATCCATACTACAGTTGTAGTTGATTATTATTTTAAATACTACACATGTAGTTTAATTTCTTTTATGTAAAACTACACATGTAGTTTTGATGTTTTATGTATTTTTCTGCATTTTTTACACTTTTAATGGGATATAAAATCCTCTGACTCTACGTAATCAATTATTTCTTTTTATTTTCCAGAAGCACTCCTATAGAATAGGTTTATTATTTAATATGTGCTATGTAGTTAGTATACACTCCATGGTTGGTAGCGAATCACCTATACCTATAGGATAATTGATAGGTAATAAGGGATAGTCAATAATAATAGTGCATAATAGCTAGTGAATGGTCATATGGTTTTTCCCATACGCTCGGTTTATAATATGAAAAATTCCATTTCCTATAATACAAAAAAAAGATACTGTCATTATTCTTAATGACAGTATCTCCTTCTTTCTATTATTTTATTATGTTATTATATTATTATTCTTTTTTTTACTTTTTTCTATTTTTATTGACTCTTTCTTCTTATTTTCTACCCTTTTAACTTTTCTATAAGGGTAAGTAATACTTCTATTTTATCCAAAGAAAGTCCTTCTTTTTGTAGTAATAATGTAAGCAACTCTTGTTTTGAATGATCGAATACTTTCTCTATCATCTGATTGATTTCTTCTTCTTGAATCTGTTCTTTCGTTATCAACGGACGGCATACAAAATTAGGATCTTCTCTTTCTACACTCCCCTTTTCAATACAACGCTTTAATAGAGTATATGTCGTATTTTTATTCCAACCATATCGCTCTCCTGCTATTTGACTTACTTGCTTTGCCTCCATAGGAACTCCTGAATTTTCCCATAAGATTTTCATTACTTTTAATTCTGAATCACCAATCGTCATCTTCTTATCCTTCCTCTCTCTTTTCTGCTTTCATTTCTTTTCTCCCCCTACCAAGTAATTAGCATAATATCTCTTTTTTGTAAAAATTATACCTTATATTCTTTTTTTTATCAAACCAGACTTCCGATTGCTGTCGAAATTATGCCCTATTGGCATTCAAAAAAACGAAGTTTGTTAGGAAATCATTTTCCTCTCACGTAAAAAACGCCGAAAACATTGGATTCCCAAAGTCTTCGGCGGAATTTCTGGCGTCGCTAAGAGGATTTGAACCTCCGACCTACCGCTTAGGAGGCGGTC
>UQVN01000288.1 GCA_900544525.1 uncultured Eubacteriales bacterium | reverse complement strand
GAAGCCGTTGGAAGATGTATTTAATATTAATATAAGAAATATAAGAAAATAAAATTAATAAGAGCAAAAATAAAGAAGCACAAAAAACGTGAAGTGAAAGAAACTTAAGAAAAGACAATAGAATTTACAAACGATATAAAGTTTATTCTATAGACAAGAAGACATTGTTCTCACTTGTTATAATAGAATAAAGTTTTATATAAGATACCGTATACTAGCGATAACATTGCTATTCTAGTACACCGTGTAAGAAAAAGAAAAAAGGAGAGTCAAACATGTCTTCAGCGATTATGTACCTTTCAGCATTACTTGCAGTTGTCATTGTAGTTGTAATGCTGATTAAGAAAATGGACATTAAAATTTCATTATTCCTTATGGGTATTATTTTAATGTTCATTGCAATGGCTTCAGGAAATGGCATTGCAATCAAAGATTTCGAATCGACAGGTGTGTTCTTTTTAGATCCATTAAAGGCAATTGCGGATCAATTTAAGTCGATTATTACTGCATCTGGATTCATCATCTTAATTTTAGGAGGATATTCCTCTTATATGAGCCATATTAAGGCGAATGATGTAACTGTTAGTGTATTAACAAAACCAATCGGAAAGATTAAATCTGTCTATGTGTTAGTACCAGCAGTATTCATACTTGGTAACATTTTATCTTTAGTCATTCCAAGTGCATCAAACCTTGCAATTATCTTGCTTGCAACACTCTATCCAATTATGTTACAAGCGGGAATGTCATCTTTGACAGCAGGTGCGATTATTGCAACAACAGCAACCGTTATGCCAACACCTCTTGGAAGTGATAACGTGGCCATGGCAGCAGAGCTTGCAAATACAACACAGTTTGCGGGTCTTACAGCTAGTGATTATGTATTTAAATATCATGCGATTGTTTCTGTTCCTACGATCATTGTAATGGCACTTGCTCATTACTTATGGCAGAAACACTGTGACAAAAAATTAAATACACAAAAAGAAGTAGTAGAAGCTGGTAAAATCGAGGATGTGAAAGGCGGTGCATTCTATAAATTCGTTTATGGACTCCTTCCTCTCCTTCCAATCATTATGTTAATTGTTGTGTTTATTTTACAGACAGTTACAGAGATCAAAGTTACTTTGAGTGTAGAAGTAGCCGTTTTATTCTCTATGGTAATTGCAATTATTTGTGAACTCGTTCGTACAAGAAACATGAAAGAAACATTGGATTCTACAGAAACATTCTTTAAAGGAATGGGAAATGCAATGCCAATCGTTGCTCTTTTAGTAGCTGGAACAACATTTGTAACAGGATTACAGTCTATTGGTATTATTACAGCGTTACAAAATGCAATGACAAACTTACATGGAGGCGGAATGGGATTTGTACTTCCATTAATCCTTGTATTATTAACTGCTCTTATTGTTATATTAAGTGGTAGTGGTACTGCTTTATTCTTTGCGATGGTTCCACTTATGGTACCACTTGCAGCTGCAGCAGGAATTAATGTGTTAGCAGTAGCAATTCCAATGGGACTTGCAGGAAACTTATTACGTGCAGTATCACCAGTTTCTGCGGTTGTTATGATCGTAGCAGGTTCTATTAAAAAAGAACCATTGGAAATTGTAAAACGTACTTCTGTACCTATGATTACTGGTGTAATTTTCATGTTCGTATTAACAATGATTTTATACTTATAAAACAAAAAAACTAAAGATTACTTTCATCGTTGATGAGCGGTAAAAAGGGCAAAGATTCTTTGCCCTTTCTACAGATAGAAATAAGATATGGAACAGCAGTAAGCCAGTAACTGTAAGTTAATACGAAGAAAGGCGGGGGCTGACAAGGTGAGAGGATCAAAAGATATAAAAAAAGTGACATTGAAAGATATTGCAAAAGAGGCAGGAATTTCTGTTGGAGCAGTGTCTTTAATTTTAAATAACAAACCATGTCGAATTTCAGAAGAAAATAAAGAGATGGTAAAAAAGATTGCAAAAGAAAAAAACTATGTCGTTAATCAAGCGGCAAGGGCTTTAGTTACTAAAAAGAGTCATACGTTAGCATTACTGTTACCGGATATTCAAAATACATTTTTCTCTGCTTTGGCAAAACAATTGGAGGAAGATTGTCGAGAAAACGGATATTATTTAATGTTTGTGAATACGAATGATTCTTTTGAAAATGATAAAAAATTGTTGATGAGCCTAGATGCAAGAGGTGTAGATGGGATTTTTATTATTCAAAGTAATGAGTCTTACTATTACTATCAACAATTTAAAAATCAAGTAGAAGACTTACATATTCCTTATGTGATGGTGGATCGTTCTTTTGATAATATGGAATGTAGTCAAGTTCGTTTTGATAATCAAAAGGGTGGATACGAGGCCACAAAGTATTTAATCGAAGAAGGACATCAAAAAATAGCTTGTATTTATATGGATGATTACTGTGGAAATGGAACACATCGTATGAAAGGTTATAAACAGGCAATGGAGGAAGCAAATCTTCCAATCGAAGAAAACTATTTGATTGTTGGGGATAACCGATATCAAAGTGGTTATGATGTAGTGAAATTCATTTTAGAAACCGATGTAACTGCCGTAATGATATGTAATGATATGATGACTCTTGGATTTTTAAAAGGATTGTATGAATGTGGAAAGAAGGTTCCAAAGGATATTTCTGTTGTCAGTTATGATGATTCTTTAAGCGACTATTTATTTGAAATAGAGCTTACGACGGTGGCTCAAAATGTGGAAATATTGGCGAAAGAATCCACAGAAATGATGATGGAATTATTGGCAGACCCATGGAGTAAACCTAGGAAACTAATCTTAGATCCGAAACTTATCATTCGAAATAGTGTGATAAGAAAAAAGGATAAGAGGGGATAAGAAAGAAAAGGAGTGGCGTACAAAAATGAAATTTTTTATTGATACAGCAAATGTGGAAGACATTAAAAAAGCAAATGATATGGGTGTGATTTGTGGAGTTACAACAAATCCTTCTCTTATTGCAAAAGAGGGGAGAGATTTCACAGAAGTAATTAAAGAGATTACATCCATTGTAGATGGACCGATTAGTGGTGAAGTAAAAGCGACAACTGTTGATGCAGAAGGAATGATTGCAGAAGGAAGAGAAATTGCGAAAATCCATCCAAATATGGTTGTTAAAATTCCAATGACAGTAGAAGGATTAAAAGCGGTTAAAGTTCTTTCAAAAGAGGGCATTAAAACAAATGTAACATTAATTTTCACAGCCGCACAGGCGTTATTAGCTGCAAGAGCAGGAGCAACTTATGTATCTCCATTTTTAGGACGTCTTGATGATATTTCTACACCAGGAATTGAATTAATCGAAAGTATTACAGAAATTTTTGGAATTCATGGCATTGAAACAGAGATTATTTCTGCGAGTGTAAGAAATCCAATTCATGTGATCGATTGTGCAAGAGCAGGAGCGGATATTGCCACTGTTCCATATAGCGTTATCGAGCAGATGACAAAGCATCCATTAACAACAGAAGGAATTGCAAAATTCCAAGCGGATTATAAAGCTGTTTTTGGTGAATAAAACCATATTATCACCAATAAAAACCTCCCTAATGAAATAAAAAAATAGAAATTTAAAATTGAGTATTGTGTCTGTATAAAAAGGACTAAGTCGAAATGACTTAGTCCTTTTTTGTTATAACAAATTCCTCACAAAGCCAGTTACCCTATAACATAAAAAAGCACCATGTGCAGCTGGTAGAAAAGAGAATTTCTTTTTCGATCGGAATAGG
>UQVN01000287.1 GCA_900544525.1 uncultured Eubacteriales bacterium | reverse complement strand
AATCTGCATAATATATAAGAATCATAATCTGTGGAACAAGCCATAATGCCATATTCCACATCATATTTTTTTCATTACCAAGAGAAACTGTTCCAAATATTAATGTAATATATTGATACATTGTTGTACCATTGATTCCATACCAATACCCTCTTTGTAATAGATAACATAAAAACGCCATACTCAAACCAAATAGATACTTTTTATTTTTTAACAAGCTTCTCTCCCCTTATCAAAGACTCCACACTTTTACTATTTTCTTCATACTGCTTTACAATCTCTTTCTTATTTGTGCTAATATCATAGCCTACAACAGAAATCGCATCATATGGAATTCCATTGTCTTGCTCTCTCAAATAAGCTTTTCCTATTACATGATTATTTCGAATCTTATACTTACTAAAAGCAGTCGTAGTCGGCAAATATACATAAGACTGCTTTTCATATAGACTACATTTTATTTTTCTTAAAAATAAAACATAATCTGCATTATCTTCCATATAACAATAAGCTCCTTCTGCTCTGCTCATTCCATTTTCTGTATAAATCGGTTCAAAAACAAAGATACTATTTGCCTCTGTTTTTCCTTTCAAAGCGTCTATCACTTCTACTTCACTTAATGTACATTGGGTATACTTTGTTCTTTTTCCTTCTGCGGCCATTCGCACATGAACAACAACATCCGCTGACTCATATAATTTTTTAAATGTATTCACTTCTTCTGGCAAAAGAAATGATTCTGCCTCCATAATGTCAATAGATACCATCTTTAAATTTTCTTGCTCTAAAGCAATTCTCGCATCGGTATCATCTTTCCAAGATATTTTTGTCCCATATCTATATACAAGACAATAAGATACCCCTATGATAAGAAAAAGTGACACAAAAATTTTAATTTTTTTCATTTACCGCTTCCTCCTGCTCTATCACTTTTCCATTTTCCATTGTAATAATTTCA
Organism: uncultured Eubacteriales bacterium; assembly: GCA_900544525.1. Taxonomy (GTDB): domain Bacteria; phylum Bacillota; class Clostridia; order Lachnospirales; family Lachnospiraceae; genus Scybalomonas. The sequence goes on along the minus strand of UQVN01000287.1, from coordinate 2,843 downwards.
TCACAAATATCCAATAATGTATTTGGATCATGACTGACAACTACAATTAATGCCCCTCTTTTTTTCTCTTCCTTTATAATCTCCAAAAACAAAGAAACTCCTTCTCGGTCTAAAGCATTTGTCGGTTCATCAAATAATAAAATTTCTGGCTTTTCCATAATCGCTTGTGCAATCCCTAATCGTTGCCTCATTCCAAGAGAATATTTACCAACAACGATATCCTTTTTATCCAATAGTCCAACTCTTTTCATGGCTTCTACTATTTCTTCTTTATGAATTTCTCCTTTTATTCGTGCCAATGTTTGCAACACTTGAATTCCTGTATATTGTTTCCAAAACTCTGGATTCTCAATTAAAACCCCAATGCTCGGTGGAAAATCAATTTCTTTTCTCAATATTTTTCCATCAATAACTACTTCCCCTTCTGTAGCTTTAATTAAACCTGAAATTGCCCTCAATAACATCGTCTTTCCACATCCATTATGCCCTTGAATCCCATATATTTTTCCTTTTTCCATAGAAAGATTAATCTGTTCTAATACGGTTTTTCCTTTTAACACTTTCGTATAATTTTTTATTTCTACTTTTTTATAGGTCTCTTTCACATTCATTTCCTCCCCTCAATTATGTCCATTTTCTTTTGATACCAAATAATAACGAATCCGATTCCTATTGCAATTCCTATATTTTGAAACATTTTTCTTATGATTTCCTTTGTAATAATTTCTTGATCGACTATCATCATTGTCAAAAAGATATTGTAGATATATTGCTTTAATCGGAATAATACACTTTCGGAAAGCCCCATGATTCCACAAATGAACCATATTGCCATCATAGAAATACTCAAATTTTTACTGAAAAGATAGCAAAGATATTGAGCAAATCCTATCACCGTCCAACCACATATTTGAAGAAATAACATGACAACGGAAAACTTAAGCTCTAAAAAACTTGGAATTCCTTTTTTGCTCATATCCAATAGGATCATACATAGAAAAAACCATAGACTAAAGAAAACTGTATGGAGTATCATTTTCTTCATATAATGGACTGCATTTCTTCTCCTACTTTTAAATCTCAATATCATAACCGAACGAAAGTAATCTTCCAATCCTTTGCTAATAAGAAATAAATACAACGGTGTATAAAGAAATACATAATATACAGAAGAATAAACGATACTATGAACATCGTCCTTTTCATAATAAAGAAAAAATACACTACAAAATAAGAAAGCTAATATGCTATATACAATACAAATCCGCTTTTTCATATCACTTCACTGCCTCCAATGTATATCCTCTTCGAATCCCAATGAAACCAATAATAAAAAGGAAAACACCAATGATTGCGATCATACGAAAACGCCCATAATGATTGATTGTCAATATATTTGTATTAAACCAAATCCATATTTCTTCACTAAAATTTATTTTTCGACTTAATCTCTTCACTGCTTGCATTACAAGCTGTAGAAAAACAATAAAAAGAAAGGGTGACAAAATAACGCCGATTTTATTTTCAAGACCCAAAAAAGAAACTCCATAAGCAAACCATGCAAACAATCCTGAAAACATTGCTCTTAATAAAATAAATGCAATCATATTCGCATATGGGTGACATCGATACAAATAATCAAATAAATATTGCTGATCCACATCCAATAATTTCTGATAATCTACTTGGGACATCGTATGAAATCCTTGTATCGGAAATGTGAAAAGGGATAAAAATAAACTTATGAGCAAAGCGAATCCTACCAAAGAAAATCCTACGAAAAATATGGCCATTCCTTGTTGTAAGCGATACGTCTTTTGTTTCACTCTCGTAATCACACAAGCATCGATTCCTTTATTTCTCTCCTCTAAAGCACAGGTGGATGCAATAACACTAGCACAAATAGGTAATAATAACTCAAATACAACAGAAAAAGGCGTTCCAGCTGTATGCGATAAAATAGTTCCGTCATAAGCGGATAGCACTCCTGCTAAAGTCACTTCTCGAAATAGATAACACTCATATAAATAATCTGCAAAAACTGCAAAAAATAAAATAACTGTGATAAAGTAAAATTCTTTTCGATTTATTATTTTTATAATTTCATTTTTCATCCTTTCTCCCCTTTCTATCATTTGAAGCACTTGCAAACGATACTTTTCAAATCTTTTCATTCATACATAAAGCACCCAACTAATACTCTCAAAAATAGAAAACTGTCGTAAAATGTTTAAAATATCCCAAAAACAAAACATTTATTCTACGACAGTCTCACTATTCTATGACACTATTTATAATTTACTACACCCGCAGCATAATCTCTAAAAATTAGTGTTTGATCTGAATTTTCTATTCCCATATCTACACTCGTTCCTTTTGCAGAATTCGAATTATAGTTAATTGTTTTTGTCCCCGTTTTTGTAAATTTAACTACATCTGTTATTTTTACAGCATTACTCGTTTCTGTTCCTTTATTAAACCAGATCGCAACACCACTTGACTCCATTTCTTTTACTGTTGCATATCCTGATACTTCATTTGTCTGCTTAATTCTAAAAGGAAAATAATAATTTCCATTGTTATGTGGTAGGCTTAAAGACCAACTTCTTTCTGTACCTGAAGCTAAAACTGTATTAGGATTCATTCCAATAGAAGTTAATACCATTGCAGCAGCTAATACGACTCCTATTTTTTTATTAAGTCTTTTTCTCATTTACTTATCCCTCCGTATATTTTATAATTTTTGTAGCTACACAATTATTATACTTTTTTTCGACAAAAACTCCATGCACAGTTACTATCATTTTTTTATACAAACTGTGCATGGTATGTTTACTCACTTT
>UQVN01000286.1 GCA_900544525.1 uncultured Eubacteriales bacterium | reverse complement strand
CTACCAATGTTGCGCTCTACCTACTGAGCTATAGCAGCATCTTAACGACTTAACTAATATACTATATATTTCTTTTTTTGTCAATAAAAAGTCTTAATACAAAAGAGAAAATTTTGGAATATTTTTGATACAAGCATCATATATTAAGAAAGAAGACAAGTTTTTTTGAAAAAAATTATGTGGTAAAGAATAGAAGGAGGAAAAAGAATGGCAAGAGGCGCTAGAAGAAGTTATGAAGAACAATTGAGTATTGTAGAACAACAAATGGAGAGATGTCAACAAAGAATGAATAAGTTAAAAGAGGAGAAGGAGGCTATTTTAGAACAAAAATGTAAAAATGAAATGAAAGAATTGTATCAGTTGTTACAAGAACAAAACATTTCAGTGGACGATGCCATGAAAATGATTGCAAAAAAAGAATCTGCTTAAAAAACGTTTCGTATTTTACATAGTATTATAGTAATGAAAATGTAGGTGTTTTCACTTAATCAAGGCATTTTTATCAATTAAAAAGATAAGAAAAAAGAAACATATACTCCTAAAAAGAGCAAGGAAAAATTGTTCGATTACCATGGAGCATATGTTTCTTTTGTGTTATGATAAAGGATAAGAAATGGAATAAAAATTCCAAAGAAAAAGTGAAAAAGAAAAGAGGAACTTGTATGGAACAACAATATTATAAACACTTAGTACAATACTATGAAACGGATCAGATGAAGATTGTACATCATTCCAATTATATTCGTTGGTTTGAAGAGGCGAGAAGTTGGTATTTAGAGCAAGCCGGATTTGGATATGATAAAATGGAAGAAACAGGAGTGATTAGTCCTGTTTTAGAAGTACAATGTCGTTATAAATCTATGGTTCGCTATGGGGAAGAAGTTTATATTATTCCTCATCTTGTAAAATTTAATGGAATTAAGATGGTTGTAGAGTATGAAATAAAAGATGTAAAAACAGGGGAACTAAGAGCTACTGGACAATCCTCCCATGGTTTTTTAAATAGAGAATATAAACCGATTTCTTTAAAGAAAGAAAATCCAGAAATTTATCAAGTCTTTTTCAATCTACTAGAAGAAAAAAAATAAGTGGAAAGAAATGGTATTACATTAGGAAAAAAGTAAGGAGTGTTTGGGATGAATCAAATAGAGCAACTAAAAAGTTGGATAAAAGAGTCAAAAAAAATTGTATTTTTTGGAGGAGCAGGTATTTCAACAGAAAGTGGGATTCCAGATTTTCGAAGTGTTGATGGGCTATATAATCAAAAATACGATCGATCCCCAGAAGAAATTTTAAGTCATAGTTTTTATATGAGACATCCAGATGAATTTTTCCGATTTTATCGAGATAAAATGTTATACTTAGATGCAAAACCGAATAAAGGTCACCTAGCTTTGGCAAAATTAGAAGAAATGGGAAAACTGACCGCTGTTGTGACGCAAAATATAGATGGTCTCCATCAAAAAGCGGGAAATAAAGTGGTATATGAATTACATGGCTCTGTCCTTAGAAACTACTGCCAGCGTTGCGGAAAATTTTATTCTGCACAAGAGATACAAAAAAGTGAAGGAATTCCAACGTGTGAATGTGGAGGAAGAATTAAACCCGATGTGGTCCTTTATGAGGAGAGTCTTGATCAAAAGACAATGGAGGGAGCAATTCGAGCCATAAGGGAGGCAGATATGTTAATTGTAGGTGGAACTTCCCTTGCTGTTTATCCAGCAGCAGGACTGATCCATTATTATCAAGGCAATCATTTAGTATTAATTAATAAAACAGCAACTCCAATGGATTCTCGTGCAGATCTTTGTATTCAAGATAGCTTTGGAGATGTTATGTCACAGGCGATTTTTTAAAGGGAAAATAAGAACGTTGGATTCTATGTGGACAAATTATAGTATGTTATGATATTATATACTATACTATAAAAAAGAAAGAAATCGTTTTAAAATGATATAATGGGAGGAAAAATAAATGGAAAATGAAGTAGTTTCCAAAAATTTTATTGAACAGATTATTGATAAAGATTTAGAAGAAGGAACTTATGAGAATGTCGTAACTCGTTTCCCTCCAGAGCCAAATGGATACCTCCATATTGGTCATGCAAAATCAATTTTATTAAACTATGGATTAGCACAAAAATATAATGGAGTATTTAATGTCCGTTTTGATGATACAAATCCAACAAAAGAAAAAACAGAGTTTGTTCACTCTATTTTAGAAGATGTAGAATGGTTAGTAGGCGATGTGAGCGATCATTTATACTATGCCTCTAATTATTTTGAACAAATGTATGAATATGCTGTAAAGTTAATTAAAAAAGGCAAGGCATATGTCTGTGATTTAACACCAGAAGAAATCCGTGAATATCGTGGTACTTTAACAGAACCAGGAAAAAATAGTCCATACCGCGATCGTTCTGTTGAAGAGAACTTAGAATTATTTGAAAAGATGAAAAACGGTGAATTTGAAGATGGCTCTCGTGTGCTTCGTGCAAAGATCGATATGGCATCACCAAATATCAATATGCGTGATCCAATTATTTATCGTGTTGCTAGAATGCATCATCACAACACAGGAGATAAATGGTGCATTTATCCAATGTATGATTTTGCTCATCCAATTGAAGATGCCATTGAGGGAATTACACATTCTATTTGTACATTAGAGTTTGAAGATCATAGACCTCTTTATAACTGGGTTGTAGAAGAATGTGAATTTGTTCATCCGCCAAAACAGATCGAATTTGCAAAATTATATTTACAAAATGTAGTAACAGGAAAACGCTATATTAAACGTTTAGTAGAAGAAGGAATTGTAGATGGATGGGATGATCCACGTCTTGTGACATTAAGTGCATTAAGACGTCGTGGATTTACAAAAGAAGCTTTAAAAATGTTTATGGAATTAGTTGGTGTTTCAAAAGCACAAAGTTCTGTAGACTATGCAATGCTTGAATACTGTATTCGTGAAGATTTAAAGATGAAAAAAGCAAGGGTTATGGCTGTATTAGATCCAATTAAATTAGTGATCACAAACTATCCTGAAGGACAAGTAGAATATATGGATGCCTCTAATAATCCAGAAAATGAAGAAATGGGCACAAGAAAAGTTCCTTTCTGTCGTGAACTTTATATCGATAGAGATGACTTTAAAATTGAGCCACCAAAAAAATATTTCCGTCTATATCCAGGAAATGAAGTGCGTTTAATGAATGCTTATTTTGTTACTTGCCAAGACTATATTACCGATGAAAATGGAAATGTGACAGAAATTCATTGTACTTATGATCCTGAGACAAGAAGTGGCTCTGGTTTTACAGGACGTAAAGTAAAAGGAACGATTCATTGGGTTCCAGCGCCATACGCAGTGGAAGCGGAAGTTCGTCTTTATGAAAATATTATTGACGAAGAAAAAGGTGTTTATAATGAGGACGGATCTTTGAATTTAAATCCAAATTCTTTAACGGTTCTTAAAAAATGCTATTTAGAGCCAGCATTAAAAGATGCTCAAAAAGGAGATAGCTTCCAGTTTGTTCGTCAAGGTTATTTCTGCGTAGATACAAAAGATACAACAGAGGATAAGCTTGTATTTAACCGTATTGTATCGATGAAGAGCTCTTATAAACCAAATTAATGGGAAAAGAAGAATAAAGAAAAAATAGTGCTGGACAGAATAAAAAATTCATGCTAGAATGTTCTCCGTGAGTTGGATAAATGATCGCGGCTGCAAGTACCGAAAGGTCGCAGGTGAGGAAAGTCCGGGCTTCACAGGGCAGGATGCCAGATAACGTCTGGTGGA
>UQVN01000285.1 GCA_900544525.1 uncultured Eubacteriales bacterium | reverse complement strand
ATATATTTTCTTTTGTATTCCAAGCACTTACTACATTTTATAAGATTTTCCTTCATTTTAAGTGCATACTTTCTATTATAGCAAAATGGACACAGTTTACAACTAAATTCACAAAAATTTCAAAAAGTACCAAATTTTAATAGTTCCTTTTCTATTTTTTTATATTTTTGAATTTCTCGTGACTTCCTATTAAGAATCCGCTATAATAATGCAAAATAAAACTTCCAATTTAAAGTAAAGAGGTGTTTCATTTATTAAAAGCTCCGATCACGCTCCAAACTTACAATACCAAAACATTCAGCGCCTCATTCAATTGAAAGTTGATGGCATTGCGTACAAATAAACAGTGTTATTCTTTTTCTCACGAAAAACCATTGAATCACCCTATTGAATCATCCATCGTCTACGAAGCTGTCATTCAGATGGAAGATTGTACAAACACGCTCCTTACTTTAAGAAAAGGAGTCACACTTTCTTATGAAGATGGCATTTTAACACTGAATCTTGGAACTTGTGGATGCGGTCGTACTACAAGAAGTGTGGCCATATCTCATCTTCAAGCGCTTCGAATTTACTCTGATACCTCTTCCCTTGAAATCTTTGTCAATAATGGGGAAGAAGTATTTAGTACTCGTGTCTATGGTTTCCAACCATCATTTGCAATTCATGGTATGTGTAGTGGAACTGCTACTATCTATCAACTACAATCATTTATTATCGAAAATCACTCCTTTGAGTAATATGACTCTTTCCGCTCAAAAACATTTATTTAAAAAATATTTAGAAAAAGAAGGCTTTCTAATAATTCCGAAAGCCTTCTTTTTCTCATTATCCCCCTCGTGACGATTTACTATCTTTGGCATACACTATAATTAAAGAACTCTCTTCGTGAGTCCTTTTCAATATTGTACTAACGACGAAATGCACGCTTATGGAGTTTCTCATATTCATAGACGAGACTAAATATATAAATTTAGAAAAAGGAGGTCTTTTTTATGCAAAATGCATTAAAATTATCAAATGTTTCCTACACATATTATTCACCAAATGGGGAAACAAAAGCATTAGACCTTCTTTCCTTCTCTGTAAAGAAAGGAGAGTTTGTCGCTATTGTTGGCCCTAGTGGCTGTGGAAAATCAACACTTTTAAATTTAATTACTGGTCTGATTCGCCCTACAACGGGTCAGATACTATTAGATAACAAACCACTACATGAGTTCTATGAACCCATTGGATATATGCTTCAAAAAGATCAATTATTAGAATGGCGCACGATTTATCGCAATCTAACATTAGGTCTTGAAATTCAACATCGTGTTACAAAAGAAAACCTCGATCGTATTGATCGTCTTTTAAAAGCGTATCATTTATATGATTTTAGAAATTCTTATCCTCGTCAACTTTCTGGAGGTATGAGGCAAAGAGCCGCCCTCATTCGGACATTGGCTCTCTCTCCTCAGATTTTACTTCTTGATGAACCATTTAGCGCTCTTGACTATCAAACGCGCCTTAATGTATCCGATGATATTGGTACGATTATTAAAGAACAACAAATCACTGCTATTTTAGTTACCCATGATTTATCAGAAGCTATTAGTATGGCCGATCGCATCATTGTATTAAGCAATCGCCCCGCTAAAATTCAAAAAATCGTTCCTATTCATTTAACAACGGAAGGTGAAAAAACGCCAGCCAGCGCTCGAAATGCAAAAGAATTTCCAGACTATTTTAATTTAATATGGAAGGAGATTAACGATGCGAACCACTAATATTACAAGTCAACAACAATATTTAAAAACAGAACATCAAAAAAGAATTCGAATCCATTTTTATCAACTTATTCTTTTTGTATTTTTGCTAAGTTTTTGGGAGATTGCCTCTTCTTTAAATATCATCAATCCTTTTATTTTTAGTAGTCCAAGTCGAATTATCGATTGCTTTTTTACTATGGTATTAGATAAAAGTTTATTTCTACATCTAGGTGTTACATTGTCAGAAACACTGATTAGCTTCCTTCTTGTCAATATCATAAGCCTTTTATTTGCTGTTTTACTTTGGTGGAACGATACGATTAGCAAGGTATTAGAGCCTTATTTGGTTATTCTAAATAGCCTCCCAAAATCAGCTCTCGCCCCTCTTTTGATCGTATGGTTAGGAAATAATATGAAAACAATTATCATCGCTGCCATTTCTGTTGCTGTCTTTGGCAGTATTTTAAATTTATACACAGGATTTTGCAGTGTAGATCCAGATAAATTAAAATTAATTCAAACGTTAAAAGGAAACCGTTTTGATAGTCTAAGACTAGTTGTATTACCAAGCAGTATTCCACTTTTTATCAGTATTATGAAAGTGAATATCGGACTTTCTTTAGTCGGAGTTATCATTGGAGAATTCTTGGCAGCAAGAAGTGGGCTTGGGTATTTGATTTTATATGGTAGTCAGGTGTTTAAACTTGACTGGGTTTTAATGTCTATTGTCTTACTTTGTATTATGGCAATGGGACTTTATTCCGCAATCAACCTTGTAGAAAAAATGTATTTAAAACAGTTTTAATCTACCTTACTCCTATCAAACAGAAAAAGGAATACTGTTTCTTCCATAGCTATTTTGACTATGAGAGTAGTATTCCTTTCTTTGATAACTAGGTTTTAATATTAAATTGATCTATCTGATAAATCTTTTGACTTTTTAACCCTTTCTATAAGCTGTTTTATTTGACGCTCACCTTGTTTATCTCTTTCTCATAATAATTTTGAAAATTCATTAGCATCCATTGGTTTATTAAAATAATATCCTTGGAACGCTTGACAGTTACAATTTAATAAAAATTCATATTGTTCTTTTGTTTCAATCCCTTCTGCTATCACTCTCATTTTTAAACGTTCTGATAATGAGATCGTATACTCGATAATATCTTCCCATCTCTTTTCACCAATACCATCAATAAAACTTTTATCAATTTTTAAAACATCAAATTTCATGTCTGCAATTGTCTTAATGGAAGAATATCCAACTCCAAAATCATCCAATAAAACTTCAAATCCTCTATTATGTAATATATCAATTATTTCTTTTAATTTCTTCTCATTTTCAACTAAACAACTCTCGGTTACTTCAAACTGAATCAACTTTTTTGGAATACAGTATGCGTTGATAATACTTTCTAACCGGTCTATCAAATTTTCTTTGTCCAAATAATTTCTTGATAGGTTAACTGAAATCGGAATGACCTCTTTCTTTTCTTTCATCCACTTCCTTAAATTTTGACAGACATCTTCTAATACAAGTTCATCGATCTCCTTGATCAAACCACATGTCTCACAGACAGGAATAAACACGTATGGTGAAATGATAGTTCCATATTTATACCATCGAACAAGTGCCTCTGCTCCGACAATTGTTTTCCCATCTGCTCCATATTTTGGTTGAAACCATGCTTTAAATTCCTTATTTGTAATACCATTTCTAATATCATCTTCTAATTTTATTTTCTTTAACTCCTCTTGATGCATTCGCTTACTATAGAACGCAAATCTTTCCCCTTCCACAATATTCATTTTTGCGATATTAGTATATGCACATATATCTTCAAAGTCTACATCGCAATCTTTAATCAGATAAATACCCATTTTCAACTCTACTTTTTTATTTTGTGTACAATTAAAAATACTATCAATTCTCTGTTTTAACTGCTCCATATTGTTATATTCTAACAAAAGTTTATATTCCCCTAAATAGCTATGTACAATTACTTCTTGATTTATTAAGAGCTTGGATATGCTCTCATATGTGTCCGATAAAATAAAATATACATTTTTAATACCTAATGCATTAATCATAGAT
>UQVN01000284.1 GCA_900544525.1 uncultured Eubacteriales bacterium | reverse complement strand
ATAAGTGGAGGGATAAGATATGTATTTAAAATGTGGAAAAAGAATCGTAGATTTTGTATTAGTACTAGTCGCATTAATTGCATTTTCATGGTTACTTTTATTGATAGCAGTCGCTATTAAGGTTACATCAAGAGGTCCAATATTCTTTAGACAGAGAAGAGTGGGATGCTGTGGAAAACAATTTTATATATTAAAGTTTCGAACAATGAAAATGGATACCCCAAAAGATGTACCAACACATTTATTACAAGATCCAGAGCAATATATTACAAGAGTAGGGAAGTTTTTAAGAAAAACTAGTTTAGATGAGCTACCACAATTAATTAATATTTTATATGGACAGATGGCAATTGTAGGTCCAAGACCAGCATTATGGAATCAAAAAGACCTATTAGAAGAGAGAGAAAAATATGGAGCTAATGATATTCGTCCAGGGTTAACTGGATGGGCACAAGTTAATGGAAGAGATGAGTTACCGATTGTAGAAAAAGCTCGTCTAGATGGGATTTATGTGAAAAGGATGGGATTCTTTTTCGACTTAAGATGTATTTTAAAAACAGTTCAATGTGTTTTGGAACATGAGGGTGTAAAAGAAGGAGGAACAAAAGGTATTTAGGTATGAAAAAGGTTTTGATTATTGGGAAAAATAGTTATATTGCAAAAAAATTTTTGAGCTATATTTTAAATAGAAAGGATACCGAAATAGAAGTAGAGGGTGTCAGTGCTTCTAATGGGGAATGGAGAGAAAACAGTTTTAAAGGATATGATAGTGTTCTATTTCTAGCTGGAAAAGTTCATCAAAAGGAGACGAAGGAAAATAAAAAAGAGTATGAAGAAATTAATTATAAACTTGCAATCAGTGTGGCAAGAAAAGCTCAAAATGTTGGTGTGAAACAATTTATTTATATGAGTACAGCAGCAGTATATGGTAATGGAGGACAGGAGAGAGGAAACGTTATGATTGATGAGAATACTCCATTAGTCCCTAAAACTGCTTATGGAATCAGTAAGAGAAAAGCAGAAATCGCACTTTTACAATTAGAAGAAGAACATAATCAAGCAATGAAAGTGTGTATTGTTCGTCCACCTATGGTTTATGGGGATAACTGTCCGGGGAATTTTATGAAGTTGTGTAAAGTTGCATTAAAAACACCAGTGTTTCCATTGATTCATAATGAAAGAAGTATGATTGCTATTCATAATTTATGTGAATTTTTATATCAGGTGATAATAAAAGAAAAAAGAGGAATTTATCATCCACAAGATAAAGAATATGTAGAGACGAGTAAATTAGTAGGATATATAAGGAAGCAAAAGGGAAAAGGAATCCTTTATGTGAAAATGTTTAATGCTATATTACGAGTACTTGTGAAGAAGGTTGGAGTTGTGGAAAAGGTATTTGGGGATTATAAGTATAAAGAAGAAATTTCGGAATATGAGGGAGTTGTATATCAGAAGTACAGGATGAAAGATGTGGTAAGAAAAATATTATCAGTAGAATAAGAAATTATTTATCATCAGGAAATAAATAAAAGTAGAAAATAAAAGTTGATAAAAGAGCGTATTAGAGTTAAAGGATTCTAATAGGCTCTTTTATTTATAAAAAATTGATGAAGCATGCAAGAGCATTTATGTTCTTATAAGATGACTGTTCACTAACATAACAACCTCTCAAAGCGTATTTTCTATTATAGTGTAGAAATTCATAAAATAATGAGGTAATAGAACATTTCATTAAAAAATGTTTACTTAATCTTTGGTAACATTTTGTAGTAGAATGTTCACTTTAGAAAGGAGATAGTATGGGAACAACACAACCTATAAGACGTCTTGAAGATGTTCAAAAATTAAAAGATTATTTTTTACAAAAAGATGAAATTAGAAATTATGCAATGGTCACAATTGGCTTAAATACTGCATTACGCATTAGTGATATCTTAGATTTGAAATGGAGAGATGTGTATGATTTTGAACAACGTGCATATAAGAATCATGTTACCGTACTAGAAAAAAAGACACAAAAGTACAATATGTTTGTACTAAACAAAAATGTAATAGAAGCCCTAGATATGCTAAAAAATTCTCTTACCTATATAACACCAGATTATTATATTGTGAAAAGTAGATGTGGTTTTAATAAACCTTTAGGAAGGACAAGAGCATTTATGATTATTAAGCAAGCAGCGGAAGAACTTCATATAGAGGGAAAAATCAGCTGTCATTCTTTAAGAAAGACATTTGGATACCAAGCATGGAAGAAAGGAGCACAACCAGCATTACTTATGGCTATTTATAATCATTCTTCCTTAGAGATAACAAAACGTTATTTGTCCATTGATCAAGATGATAAAGATGAGATTTTTTTAAATATCAATTTATAGCAAACTATTAGGAGAAAAAAGGGAAGATTTCCAAAGATTTTCAAATCTTATGTCGATTTTGCTTGCATTAAGGTTGAAATCATATTTAGAGTATGATAAGATAAAAAAGATATTTGGAGTGAACATTCTACTACAAAATGTTTACTTTATATTATAAACAAAGAAGTTTCAGATTATACAATCGTGGAAGTGAGAAGTCTATGAAAAGGGCATTGATTATAACAACAGTAAGTGGATTTGTTCCTCAATTTGAAATGAATAATGTGAAAATTTTACAAAATTTGGGGTATGAAGTCCATTATGCAGCTAATTATCATATGCCTGTTTATACAGACAATAATGAAAGACTAGAGGGAACAGGCATTATACAACATCAAATTGATTTTGTGCGTTCACCTTATAATATAGGTAAGAATATAAAAGCATTGAATCAATTAGTTAGCTTGATGCGAGAGACAAAATTTCATTTAGTTCATTGTCATACACCAATGGGAGGGGTCCTTGGAAGAATAGCTGCACATAAGACAAATACAAAGCCTGTGATTTATACAGCACATGGTTTTCATTTTTATAAAGGGGCGCCAGTTTGGAACTGGCTATTTTTTTACCCTGTAGAGAGGTTTTTAGCAAAGTGGACGGATTGTTTAATTACTATTAATAAAGAAGATTATAAAAGAGCTAAAGAATTTATAGTACATACAAGTAGTTCTCTGTTTTATATTCCAGGCATTGGAATAAGAGTTTCTGCGTATAAAAAAAGGGGCTTCGAAAAGAAAAAAAAGAGGAACAGTTTAAATATTCCACAAGATACTTTTTTATTAATTAGCATAGGGGAATTAAGTAAAAGAAAAAATCATTCTACAATTATTAAAGCTCTTGCAAAATGTGAAAATACTAATATTCACTATATTATTTGTGGTTCAGGTATGTTGGAAAAAAGATTGCGGAATCTAGTACATAAATACCAGTTAGACAAAAGAGTGCATTTTCTTGGATATAGAACTGATATTCAAGAGTTATTAGCATGTTCAGATTGTTTTATTTTCCCATCTTTTCAAGAAGGATTACCAGTTGCGTTAATGGAAGCGATGGTTGAAGGGTTACCTGTTATTTGCTCATCGGTTCGTGGAAATTTAGATCTAATAGTGGATGGTAAGAATGGATATACATGTGAACCAACTGACATTATGACATTTTCAAAGATAATTGATTATTTATCAGTAAACAAGTTTCTCAATTTAAAATTGGGAATAGAAAGTCAGAAAAGAATTCTTCCATTTTCAGAGGAAAATGTTATCAATAAAATGAAATATATTTATGAAGTTGTCAAGAATAAAAATTTGGAGATATAAAATGTCAAAAAAAGTTATTATCTACATAAAAAATAAAAATGATCCTTCATCTTATTACAGAGTATATCAATATTTTTATAACATACCATGTAAGATTGTAGAGTCAATTTCTTTAAAGACATACAATTCTTTTTACAATAAACGAG
>UQVN01000283.1 GCA_900544525.1 uncultured Eubacteriales bacterium | reverse complement strand
AATTCTTCTATCTTAGGAAATACATAGGAATGTACTTTTTCAACCAAAATCATATGGGAATGACAAACAGCAGTTCCTTTATTTTTCCAATTTCCACAACAATAATAGGTCAAGACATTTTTTGAACCATCTTTTCTTTTACAAACTACTCTTGATATAACCATTCCTGAACCACATTTTGGACATTTTAGAATTCCTGTCAATGGATATTCACCATCATAAATCCTAGCAGGCTTTCCACTTTTATTTTTTAGGATTCTTTGTACTTTATCCCATAACTCTTGTTCAATAATCGCATCATGAATTCCATCTGCTATAATCGGATTAGGATTGATATTTCCCCTTCTCTTCTCATTCCAATCTCTTCTTACATTATATCTTACTTTTCCAATATAAACAGGATTCATAAGAATCGGTTTGATTTGTGCAACGGAAAACTCATTCCCTAACTTTGTCTTATAACCTTCCTTATTGAGCTGATTTACAATAGCTTTATACCCCTTTCCTAGTGAAAACTCAGTAAAAATTCGTTCCACAAGTTTTGCTTCTTTTTTATTGATGACTAATTTTGATTTTTTCTCTTGCTCTCCATTTTCATTGACCATTTTTGCCCAGTCATAACCTAAAGGTGCTCTTCCACCACACCATTCACCTGCTCTTGCCTTTGCACACATTCCCATTTTTACATTTTGTGCCAAAGTATTTCTTTCAAACTCACCTACAAGAGCCATCATCTGAAATTGCATTTTTCCTGCTGGTGTACCAGATTCAAATGGTTCAGAATAAGAGTGATAAGCAATATTACACTTTTCTAGCAACTCAACAATCTGTAATGCATCTTTTAATTTTCTGCTCAGACGATTAATCTTCCAGCTCATCACAATATCAAATTTCTTTTGTTTTGCTTCTTCCAATAATCGTTTCATCTGTGGTCTGTGTTTAATGTCCTTTCCACTAATCCCTGCATCAGAAAATACATCATATACAACATAATCTTTTTGACTACAATATTCTCGAATCAACCGTTCTTGTTCTCCAATACTAAATCCTTCTTCTGCCTGTTCTTGTGTCGATACTCTACAATAAATAGCTACTTTTTTTCTTAAATCTTCCATTGTTCTTCCATCCTTTCTATGTATAACTCAAAATTATAATATATACTTTCTCTTTTATTTTGACTCATGTTCTAAGTATTCTAAGATAAACTCTACAAGCATTTCAAAATAAAGTTCTTCCCATGTTTTGTCCATATCACTTTCCTCCTTTCTTTTATCGCAAGTACCGCAAATATTTATTTTGCCTTGTACTTACTAGCCTTTTTACCATTTGCGATACTTGCGGTATAAACTATTGACGCAACCAAATATGAATTTTTCGAAACTTACCTGTATTTTTTATTTCGTAGGAAATACCTAGATCATATAGGTTGCTTCGATTTTCATTTAAATATCTTGAAAGATAATTTGGTGCTTTTGGAAATGCCCTAGCTTCCATTGCATAGTCTTTTATAAAACAATCTTTTAAGACTGCATAAAACTCTGTCATTGACATCTCAATATTCTTATCTGTTTTTAAGATTTCTACAATGACATTTAGGATAGGCGTTCCTGTAACGATCTCTTTATCTGCATAAATCTTGTTCTCTACAAAGGCTTTCCGAACTTCTTCTTCAGTATAACCAAACTGTTTTCCTGCTTTTACTGCTACCTTATAAAAATCAATGAGTCGTATTGGACAAGTATTTTCTAATTCACTTTCATCCCTTAAAACTCCTTGCACTGCATTATACAACGCTCCTAGAATATCTGCTAAATCTTCCTTCCATGCTTCTTTTAACTCTTTTTCTGTACGAATCTGATCACTTTTAATACGTTCTAATTCTACAAACAAAGTTCTATCTGCTAAATCACTCTTTGAAATATTTTGCCCTGTACCATTAAAACAAACAATGGATTGTAACTCTAATATAGATTGTCCTGTATTGCTAAACAACTCTCGTTTCATTTGAACACCGCCTGTACAGTTACGACATAACAAATCACTGATATTGTAAGAAATATAACTAACATTATCAAAGCAGGTCATATAGTTAGAAGATAAGCATATTGCCACATCATCTTCTTTCTTAGGAAGTGCATATAAATCAATTGTATGAGGATCAATTAAATCTTGAATTCTTCTAAGTGATGTTGATTTTGCACTCCCTTTTTCTCCAAAAACTTGTAAGATTGGATGAAATATTTCTTTTCCCCAAAAACAAGATACCAAAAAGGTAGATAATAGAATACAATCTTTCTCTTCTTTCAAATTAAAATGTTTTTTTAAGTATCTAATAAACTCTCTTGGTTCTGTACCAATCTTAGGCTCTGTTTGAGCTTTAAATATTTTATTCCGAATAAACATCGGCTTTTTTACAGGAATATAGGAAATCTCCTCTCTGTCGATCTTCAAAACCTCTGTGCGAGAACCAAAGTCATAATAGATGGCATCATTCTCTTTCATCACTCGGTGAAACAATTTTATTTCTTCTCCTTTCATATAAGCTAACATCTTAAAATAGTCTTGTATTTGCTTACACTCTGCACTTGTTAGAATTTGCCCATAAATCTCATAACAATGGCTTCTAATCCAATGTAGTACTTGTGCTTCTTCAACTAACACAAGTGTATTCAACATATTTGGATCATCAATTTCCATATAAAGCTGATTAGTAGGAGTACGATAAAATTTCACTTTTTCTTTTAATACTTCCATCAGTTCATCAACTGCTTTTTTATCATTCTTCATATTCAATTTCTTCTCCAACCTCTAAATCTCCTATCTTCATAGTACCTTTTTCACTCTCATAAACTTCTGCAGTCATCCAATACTTATACAATTGCTCTAAGTCTACCTCTCCTGTTTCTAATAGTGCCCCTGCTGATTCTAAAAAATCAATCAACTTCATATTTTCTCCATTTGCACTTTTAAAATATTTCTTTATAGGAACATCAGTGAAATCATCTTGTTTTCCATACACTCGAACCATTACCACTAACACCAAATATTCTATGTCACAAATTGTTTCTTCTTGTACATCATCAATATAGGCATCATATTGTCCTTTTCTTAATTTAATGAGTTTTTTCATATTTATCACCTTTCTTTCTACATTTTTCCAATTCTTCCTCATTGCAATTAGAACACAAAAGATTCTTTGCAGCTGCTCTTTTGTAAGACCAATTATATAAAACTCTATGTTCTTTTTCTTCCCCCTTTTTTTTTTGCATTTTTTTTAATTTTTGGGGGCTTGTTTTCCTCTAATTCCTCATAAATCCTAACTTTCTTCTACATACAAAATTTTTTAAAAAATTTTGCTTCTCTCTAATACCTGCCTATCTTCTTCATACCATGAAATACTTGCCTATGTCCTTTACCCCCTCAAACTCCTAGTGTCCCCGGAATCGAATTTAATTCAGAACAATACATTATAGGATATTTTTCACATTTCTAAAGGAGGAATTATTTATGAAAACACTTAACAAATCAAAATTACTACAAGCTCTTTATCATATGGACAACCTATTATCTTCAATTGCCCCATCAGATAATATGCTTAAATCTCAAAAAAGCCTACTTAACAGTGTAGAATTAGCATTTTTACCACCAAGTCAACCAAATTACTTCAAAAATACGTCTAATCGTTATGAATATCCCACAGATTTTCTAGCATTTATACAGGCTATTAGACTTGCCGAATACACACCTATCGAGGAAATCAATATCCATCGTTCTTTATTACGTTTTAAAAAACTTCAACAAGGTAATTCAAAGACACTTATATCATTTAATGATATTGTGTCTTTTTTTATGGAGATTGCAGCTCAATTAGAACAGCTAGAAAAAAAAAACGAAAATAATCAATGCTGATATTTCAGAATTA
>UQVN01000282.1 GCA_900544525.1 uncultured Eubacteriales bacterium | reverse complement strand
TTGGCAGGCGACCAAATGGTTATCACGATGTTCGTATGATTATGCAGACGGTTCAGTTATTTGATCGTTTGCAGATGAAGAAAGTGAAAGAGAATCAAATTGAATTGACAACCAATTTGAGTTATGTTCCATGTAATGAACAGAATCTCGTTTATAAAGCTGTTGATTTATTAAAAAAAGAGTTTCAAATAAAAGAAGGAGTTTCTATTCAATTAGAAAAACACATTCCAGTGGCAGCAGGAATGGCAGGGGGAAGTAGCGATTGTGCGGCTGCACTTTATGGGATGAATCGTCTTTTTTCGCTTGGACTTTCACAAAAACAACTTATGGAATATGGGGTGCAATTAGGGGCAGATGTTCCTTATTGTTTGATGCGGGGAACCGCGTTGTCAGAAGGAATTGGAGAAATTTTAACGAAACTTCCTTCTATGCCAAATTGTTATATTTTAATTGCAAAACCAGCTATTAGTGTTTCCACAAAATTTGTATATGAAAATTTAAATTTACAAGAGCTTAAGGAGAAACCAGATATCGATGGTATGATTTTGGCATTAAAGCAAAAAGATTTAGAAGGAATTGCAACGAGATTATCCAATGTATTAGAAACAGTGACGATTCCAAATTATCCAGTTATCGATGAAATCAAACAACAGATGCTACAAACAGGAGCTATGAACAGTTTAATGAGCGGTAGCGGTCCAACGGTATTTGGGATTTATAAAGACTTAGAAACAGCAAAAAATGCACTGTTTTTCATAAGACGCTCTAAAGTTGCAAGACAATCTTATTTAGTAGAGCCATTTAACACAGAGGCTTCTTATATGAAAAAGTAAGAAATAGGCGTATGACCTTTGGAAAAAAGTGACTTTAAAACTCATGAAAAATAGGGTGTACTATAAAAACTACAATTGAGAAATAAGGGAGTAACGATGAACGATAAATTAAAAGTAAATATTAATGAATATTTACCACTTCGTGATGTGGTATTTAATACACTTCGTCAGGCGATTTTAACAGGAGAATTTACACCAGGAGAGCGATTGATGGAAATCGCTTTGGCAGAGCGACTTGGAGTAAGTCGTACTCCTGTTAGAGAAGCCATAAGAAAGTTGGAATTAGAAGGACTTGTTGTTATGATTCCAAGAAAAGGCGCTGAGGTAGCTAGAATTACGGAAAAGGATTTAAGAAATGTATTAGAAGTTCGCTGTGCGTTAGAAGAATTATGTGCATCTTTGGCATGTGAGAGAATTACAGAGGAAGAAAAAGAAGAGCTAAGACTTAAGCTAAAAGAATTTGAAACAGCAGTGTCTAATAAAAATATCGCAGAAATTGTCGATAAAGATGTAGAGTTCCATGACATCATTTTTAAGACGACAAAAAATGAACGTTTAATACAGATTTTAAATAATTTAAGAGAGCAGATCTATCGTTATCGAATCGAGTATACAAAAGATGAAGACTATCATGGAGTGTTGTTAAAAGAGCACAAAGAAATCTATGATGCCATTGTAAATAATGAAAGAGAAAAAGCGATGAACTGTGTTAAAATGCATATCTATAATCAAGAAATTATTATGATTCGCAATATTCAAGAACAAGAAGCACAAGTAGAGAAAAAAAAATAAAGCTTATCTGAAAAAGAGTTGTTGTCAAACTATGTTTTGTTTCACAACAACTCTTTTTCTATTTATATGAAGGGCATTCTCATGATATTTAGTGAGAAAGTGAGTCTAACACCTGTTTCATAGAAGAAAGAACTCCATGAGCGATAACAAGGGAAAGAGGTTCCATATCGTATTCCGTTCTAGCAATGACGATTGCTTTTTCATAAGGAGATTTTGTTTCTTTGGTCTGTACAAAAGGCGTATAGCCATAGGAAAGTAGAATCGTATTCATAAGTAAAAAGGCGATTTCTTCATTGCCTTTTGTAAATGGTTGGATATCTAAAACCCGTTTGTGCATCATAGATGCTAATTCGATTGGATGCAAGGTAGAAACAGAGGAACGAAATTGATCGGCTAAATGGCGCATAATATGATCGAGTTCTTCCTTTGGGGGATGATGATATCCATTCGTTGGTGGTAGATCAATAGAACGATATTCATCAGAACTGTCCGAAAAGAGGGTATGGTGAAATTGTTTAATTAACTGTTCTGTAATAGAGATTTTTTCTTGAAGTGCTAGAGAAAGAATTCGTTGATTGGCATCCTCGTAGTAAGAAGGAAATCCTGATTGAAGTACTTTTTTATAAAGCTCTCTAACGGTTTCTTTTGGATAAGAAAGAAGTAGAGAACGCATTTGATCTAATTGTTGCAATAATGTATTTAATTGAGACATAAGTAAATCCTCCTATTTTTGGTCAATTATTTAACAAGTTGAAACAAGAAAGTTTCGTTGATAAATATATACCATATATAGGTATCAAAAATCAAGGTATATAAGGAAAAATAAGGAAATTGATATGGAAATGATTAAAGATTGGAACATTTTTACAAGGTATTATCGAACTGGATTAGTAATTCAGAAACATTACTCAATTCTTTTGTAAATATCCAATATGATTCAAGATTTTATTTCCCAAGTAGTGAACATGCTTACTGGATTGTAGAGGGAGCTTTAGGCGGAGAGTATGCATTCTCTATCTTCAGTCATGAAACCGCTCATAACCAAGATGGAAGATATTTCTATGCAACCAATTGGAGAAGAACTGGAACTGGTGCAGAATCCCATGCTGATGGTAATATTGCTCAGCAAATCGGCGATGGAAGTATGGTTTTTAATATTTCTACGGTAAAAGATATTACTTCTGATATTACAAATAACTTTAGCTATGAAAGAATTGATACAGCAGAAAAAGTACATAGCTATTACAAAGAAATGTTTGAAACAGGATATGTTTTAGATTATTTAGAAGGACAAGTATTTTTACAATTGACACCAGAACAACAGTCTAAAATAGCAATACAAGTAAGTGAACAAAAAGATGGAACTTTCTTTAAAGGTAACTTACAAAAAATTATCAGCAGATGAATTTAAAGCAATGAATCTTCAAACTATGGAAGATTTATGGGATAATAAAATTCTTATAACAAGTCCTGGTACAGGAAATCCTCGATGTTGGTGGATATGAAAATGGTTATATGACCTATATTTCAGGAAAGAGCAAAAAGGATTTAGATGCTTTAATGCAGATGAAGTCATTACGCAATTTAAAAAGCATTTGAACAAGATGCTCAAGATGAAAAAGGATTTTCTGAATCAATGACTCTTTATAAAAATAGCACTTATACACTCTATGTAAAAGATAAAGCAGGAAATGAAGACGTTTATGTATTACATACATCAAATCTTATGATGTCAGATAAAACCGCACCAGTAATTATAGGCGTTGAAAATAATGGTGTTTATACAGATGCAGTTACTCCAGTAATTACAGATGAGAATTTATCAGTAGTGACTATTTTAAAAGATGGTTCTAAGATCGCATATGAAAAAGGTATGACCTTAACAGAAGATGGTGAATATACAATATTTCCCGATAAGAACTTTAAATGAATTACAAGTGATTATCAAATACTGTAAACAAAAATAAAAAAGGCACTTCAAAAGAAGTACCTTTTTTATTTTTATATAAGATTTAATCGTATGAATTAGCCGAAGTATCTTTCTAATAAACCTTGGAAAGCTTTTCCGTGACGAGCTTCGTCTCTAGCCATTTCATGAACTGTATCATGGATAGCATCTAAGTTAGCAGCTTTTGCACGTTTTGCTAAATCGAATTTACCAGCTGTAGCACCGTTTTCAGCTTCTACACGCATTTCAAGGTTTTTCTTTGTAGAATCTGTTAATACTTCACCAAGTAATTCAGCGAATTTAGCAGCGTGTTCTGCTTCTTCGTAAGCAGCTTTTTCCCAGTATAAACCGATTTCTGGATATC
>UQVN01000281.1 GCA_900544525.1 uncultured Eubacteriales bacterium | reverse complement strand
TAATACCTTGTTGTTCAATTAACTCTGATAAATTATCATAATAATATCTTGGATCAACAATCGTAATTTCCGAAAAATCTTCTGTTAAAAATGGAATCATACTATTTCCATACGAGTCTTTTACAACAAGTAACTTTTTATCCGTATCCACAGCAGTTTCTATTTGAACGAGAGAATGATTTCCTCCAAAAAAGACTTGATATTTATCATGTTCTTTTAATGCCTCTTCTTTATAAGGGGACACTGCCTTTTCCTGTTCCTCTACATAAGTAACGATCATAGGTTGTTGCTCTTTTGTTACAGAAATTTCCACCGTATCATACGTATCTTGATAAATTCCTGCTCCTGCCGTCAATGTCCCTTGAAAATCATTGGCTACTGTATAGAACGTTCTCTTTGGTTCTTTTTTCTTTAACTTCATGACTTCTTTTGCACTTTCATAGCCATAATATGCACCTAATGTAGTCCAGTGATGATCCGTTTGATAATAAATTGGCTCTTCTTTATGTTTTTGTAACACTGTTGCTGTATCTATCGTTTTAATTTCTTTAGAAAGAGAACGATAAAACGTTTCTATGTAAGAAAGTTGCTTGGACCTTGGTGCTTGTTTTGGCAATTTATCTTCCAAAATTCCAATGGCAGTTGGAGCTAACAAAAAATAAACATTGCGATTTTTTTGCTTCTTTTGAAATTGATTTACTGCTTTTACTTTTTCTTCCCACTGTTTTTTTGTTGGCTCTGTAAAGCCTTGAATAAGATAATGATCCTTTCCTGCATAAATATCATTAAAAAGACGCTTTCCCATACTGTATTGTACATTGGACTGTAACATTTTGAAAAAATCTCTTCCCACCGCTTGATCACTTAAATAAGTCTCAAATTGTTCTTCAAATTTTCCACTCTTTATGCCGTCTAATGTTAACTTAGGTTTTTGGGCTAATGTTCTATTTTCTAATTCTGAACTTTCTTTATCAGGTGTCATTACATTAACCCCTACAAGTATTATAAGAAAAAAAAGAAAAAATATCCCTTCTGCTATAAAAATACGTCTCCTCTTTTTTCCTTCCTCTTTCTTTTGTACCACAACGCTTCTTCCTTTCTACTAAAAATAAGAAAACAAACTCCTTAAAATCGAAAATATAAAAACGGATTATATGTTTCTGTCACTAGATAAGACAATACAAGGATAATATAACCAGTCTCCAATAAAAAGAATATTGCTGCCTTCCAATACGCCGCTTTTTCAAAAAAACACTTCATCCCTTTACTGACAAGTGGTGTCATCCCGATTATGCCAAGGAGTAACAAAATGCTATTATTTTGTAAAAGAAATAGGCTATTTTGATCGACAAGTCCCCCTCCATCTATGCCAAACAGCGTCTTAAAATATTGAAGTGCCATGAGGAATCCATTGCTTGCAAAAAGCACCCATCCCATCATTACCGCAAACATGGTATAGAGATAACGGATTACCTTTGGTAACTTTTCGAAAAATCCTTTTGCCAAAAATTTCTCCATAATAAGCAAAGCTCCATAGTACAATCCCCATATTATAAAATTCCAACTAGCTCCATGCCAAAGCCCTGTTAAAAACCATACAACTAATAAGTTAAATAGCCATCGAACGGTTTTACATCGATTTCCACCAAGAGGAATATATACATACTCTCGAAACCAACTTCCAAGAGAAATGTGCCATCTTCTCCAAAACTCTGTAACACTGGTAGATAAATACGGATAACGGAAATTTTCTTTATAAGTAAATCCAAATAAATGTCCAAGTCCTATTGCCATGTCGGAATATCCACTAAAATCAAAATAGATTTGAAGGGTATATGCAATCATTCCGATCCATGCCAATAATACCGTTCTCTCTCCTGTTGCCATTCCATTGATCTGTTCCCAAAGAATCCCAAGCTGATTGGCAAACAACACCTTTTTCCCAAGTCCTACTAAAAATCTACGACTACCTTGTCCAAACTCCTCCATTGTTACATTATAATTATTTAACTGTTCTTCGATATCAATGTAATTGACAATTGGTCCTGCAACTAATTGTGGGAACATGGATACATAAAGTGCAAAATTAATATAGCTTTTTTGGACTTTTACTTTGCCCCAATAGACATCTACAATATACGATAATGTCTGAAAGGTATAAAAAGAAATTCCAATTGGAAGAGCAAGTTGATGTCCTACAAACTTCGTATGGAATACTTCATTGAGCACTTGAATCAAAAACCCATAATATTTAAAAAATCCTAAAATCAGCAAGTTTATCGCGATTGTAAACCAAAAAGTAAATTTGGCAGATAAAAACTTCTCTTTACACTCTCCGATATCTTTTCCCATATAGTAATTAAATGCGGTGGAAAATATCATTAAAAATACATAAATTGGCTCTCCCCATCCATAGAAGAGAAAACTCGCCAATAATAAAACTACATGTTTACACCGCCGTGGTACTAAAAAATAAAGTAAAAGTACCATCGGCAAAAAACACATTAAAAATAACAAACTGCTAAATACCACTTCATTCACTCCCCTCTTTTATTGTTCCACAGCTTGTATTAACACCTGTTCCCACTCCATCGCTTCCTTAGCTACTCCATAAAAAATATAATTTCCTATCTCTTTATACACATAATCTTTTAACATTTTGTACTGCTCGATTCCATATCCGTCAAAACTCGTTTGTTGCTGTTTATTTCTTGCTAAAATAGCGTCTTCAATGGTTGTCTTCTGACTTTCCTCTTTTACTTCTACAACAAGTAATTCTTTTGCTCCCATTCCCGTATCAGGAACTGCTAAATAATAACTTCCCAACGCCTCACTATCGATTCCATAATATCGTTTTAACAGTCTAGCATTTCCTTTCATTAGATTGTCTGTTTTTTCTACAATGGGATCAAAGAGCTGACTCATCTCTTTTTGACTAATCGCTTTCGTTTCTTTTTTAGAAGTTAACGCCACTAAATAAAAAATTAAAATCCCAATAAATAAAAGCTTTCTAACCGTTCGTTTTATGCTTCCTTCTCTCATCATGTAAGCCCTGCCTCCTTAACCATTTTATCTAGCCATTGGGGATAAAAACTCACCTTAAAATGAATCCCATCTGGCTCATATTCCTCCTCTTTGACAAAAGAATGATTGTCGAGTACTGGAATATTCATTTCTTTTCCGAGTTCTATTAACACTTGGTTAAAGGCATCGATATGCTGAAATGCTGTTTTTTCTTCTAAAATACGCTGTTGCACTGGAAAAATAAGATTAATATAGATTTTCGCATCAGGATCTACTTGCTGTAATTGCTCTAGAAATTCTCGATAACGTTCTTGAAATAAAGAAGTATCCCCTTCATAAAGTAGCACATCATTCATCCCATAGATTAAAAAGATATTTTCTGGTGCAAAGGAACGTACCAATTCTAACTGGTCTTCCATATGATAAACAGACTTTCCTCGATCTGTTCTTACATGAATGAGATCTAAAAACCCTCCATCTAAAAAGCCTTCTGCTAAAGAATCTCCAAGAATCAAGCTATTGCGAAAAAGCTCTTTATAGCTTTTCTCTTCGTTTTTCTGTTCTTCTTGCTCTTGTTCTTGAAGAAGTGCTTGTTTTTCCTCTTCTCTTTTTTCTTGAATGGCTTTTATTTCCTTTTGTACCTCTGCTACACTTTTTTTATTTAAAGACTGAACTTTTTCAATTCCTTTTTCCACTTCCGCCGTCCTAATAGGCTTTTGTTCATTAGAAAAACAGCCTGTTAACAAAAAAAGGCTGCTGCAAAAAACACCAAATGATATCCACTTTTTTTTCATTTGTATCCTTCCTCATTTCCTTTTCTTAGTAATAAAAAAATTTTATGTTTTTTAGTATAGCATAGAAAAAACTAGGATTCCTTACTTTTCTTTATACCTTTTTTTAAATTTATATTACATTTTTATATAAAC
>UQVN01000280.1 GCA_900544525.1 uncultured Eubacteriales bacterium | reverse complement strand
TTATATTTTACAAGTGAATTTTATGTAGATGATAACACTCACATTTCACAAGTCTCTCACATTCAAAAATAAATTCATAGATAATCATCAGAGCAAAGTATAGATTCTTATATCCCCCTATCTCCCCTCATTATTTTTTGAGAAAATATAAAATACAGCATAAAGAAAGCAGATATTCCATAACTGCTATGAAATATCTGCTCTGCAATTAAATTTCAATATTCACTTTTATTCTTCTCGAATAATCACAGGATAATCAAATCCATTTTGCAATGTATATTCTTCTAATGTCAATCCTTCTTCATATAACTGAGTGGCTAATTCCACTCCAACATATCGATAATGCCATGGCTCATTTGCAATACCTGTAATATCTATTTTATCACTTGGATAGCGAAGAATAAATCCATATTTATGGGCATTTTTAATGACCCACTGATATTCTGGCGTACTACCAAAAACACCATACTGCCCATCGATTACACTTTGACTTGTTAAGTCTACACTCAGCCCTAATTGGTGTTCACTTGTTCCTGGAACTGCTACTAAACTAGCAGCGGTCACTTCATCATAGATCCTAAAATATTCATCGTAAATCTTTTGTTGCTCTTCATAAGAACGATATGCACTATTTACCGCAAGTATAAGTCCTTCTTTTTTGGCATCTTCATACATCGTTTCTAATGCTTTCGCTGCATCACTTCTCATTTGATTATTTTTAGTGGCGGTTGGAATATTAACTTCCACTAAATCTTCTGGCACATAATCTTTTGAAATAGAAAAACCTTTTTTAATTAACAATGCCGTATTGGATGGCTCCTCTAAAAAATATGTTCTATCGGATGAATTTCTAGAATCTATCAGAGAATACGAAATATTCATAACCGCTTCTACTGGTTCTAATCCCGATTCTATGTATTTTGGTAAATCCTCTATTATTCTTCCATTGATAGTTAAGTATGGTTCTACTTGTTTCCATTCCAACTGATTGTCCGCAAGAACACCAAAGTCATCTAAAGATAACTGGTTCATTAAAGAACGCTGTGTTTCTAAATCATATCCTAATTCCTTTAACTTTGTATGATAGGTATTATAAAATTCATCCACATAAGAAACGGCATCTTCTACACTGGAATTATCACTACTATATAACTCATAATCGTAATAATGATGTTGATTGTTCACTTGATCCCATTTTGCCAAATCAATGATTTCATCTAAACTTAAATATTCTTGAATCTCTTCTTCTGATAACTTTAGTAATGTAGTTCTAGCGTCTTTGTCATAACCTTTGATTCCTAACTGGATGCCAGTCCAATTAAAGACTACGATACCGACTACAACTATTAGACATACTAGTATTCCTAAACCCGTTTTTAGAACTCGATGCCTTTGTTTTTTTCTTCCTCTTCGTTTCTTCATTATTGTTCTCCTTTGCATTATTATTGAAACCTCTACAAAAACTCAAGATATGGAAAATGTCTTATTTATCTCAAATTCCTGTATACATACAAAAAGAAGATTACCATATATCCATAGTAATCTTCTTTCATTATACATTATTTTCTGCTATAATTTCAAAAAATTAGGCATGAACTAGAATTTACCTATTTTCAGGGAATAACAATTCAATCAGATGAATTGCCTCTTTTCCTCCCTGATTGATTCCAGATAAACACGATGTACAATAACATACTACCTTTTCTGTTTCAATTGCCCTACAATGATTCTGCAAGTATTCTTGTTGTTCCAATATTGAAAGCGGTTGATACATACTAGCTCCATCGACCACATATCTTTGTGGAGCAAATCTCTTTTCAGCCTCTGTGCATGGTTCCAGTAAATCAACACCACAAAACTTTGTCCGTTCATAGTTTTCTTCTAACTCTACAACTTCTATATTCATTTTTTTCATCAAGGAGCGAATTGCATCTTGCACATTTCTTTTCTCATAAGATCTCCAACAATCCTGAATTGCCATTCTTTCTCCATGATAATTAGGAAATGGAAATTCTAAATCTTCATCTATAATTTCCCACACAAATTTTATATTTTTAACTATGCTACTTTCTTCCAGTATAGCAGCACAATTACTACATATTACTACGGCAGTATCTTCTTTGTTAGCTTTTTTGCAAAATACTTTACAGCAACCAACTGTCTCTACTTGCTCTCTATTCTCAAGATATTTTCTTAATTGATTGCTAGCATTCGCATGTTTTACCTTTGTATTGCAACTTGGTAAAAATATTTTACTCATATCATTATCTCCTATTTCATACAACAACTTTCAAGTTATCGCTCTGTTTTTATCCCTATTTTATAAGTATTTCATTATATTTTCAACAAGTTTGTTCCGTTCCTATAAGAGATTATTGCTAATTTGATTTCTAGCTCGTTACCTCCGCGTAAATTATCTTCTTTGCATACAATGCCGCAGCCATTGATACAACATCCCTTATATATGATATTCCTCATATAACTCAGGTAGAATCTCTGCCAGATTCCGATACTCAATACAACAATGTTCCGCCATACCTCGGGCAGTCTTAGCAGTTAGGAGCAGTTTTCGGAGCAGGGGATTTTTCAGACTTCTCCCAAGCCAGAAACGGCTAATCAAAACAAGTCCATCCCCGGTCTGCTTGTAAATATGTGACATTTCCGTATGCTTCACAAGACCATTGAAAGCGCTGACATGTCCACAGACAATAAGAGGAATGTCGTTTTCCTCCATGGTCTCCCTAGAAAAACCGAACTCTTCAGGCGTCACAAAGTCAATCTGCAAAGGCATCTTGACTCCACCGATTCGCTCCACTGGACGTGGAGAATGTGGCTGAAACGGCGGCATGGTATTCCGCTCAAAATAGGCTCTATCCTTTTTAGGATAAGAAATACTAATATGAGCACTAGGAAACCAAATCTGATAACGCAGATTCTCCTTACAATGCCACCAGAACCACCATCTAATCATCTCTGGCGTAATCTTTGGCATAGGACAGGTCATAGAAACCAGCCAATCTCCATTTTCATACTGTCGATAACCCACTTCCTGCTGAAGTTCACTGCTACGCAAAATATTCTCCTTTTCCTCTAAGGATGTTAATGTGATCTTTGCTGTATCAAGCTGTTTCTGAATCTTTGTTGGAATCTTTGGTAGAGGCTTGTCTAGTAATTCTTTCATTAAAAAATTCCTCCTTTTTGACATTGTAGCACCTAAAAAAATGGGGTACAATAGTTCTAAACGTTCTGGTTCAAAGGAGGGGAAATATGTACCACATATCGAAAGACATTCGGGCGCAGAGATCTGCACAGCGAATCTGTGAGGCTGTGATGACCTGTGCTAAACAAAAACCTTTTGCTGAAATTACTATTTCTGATTTGAATAGAGAATATTTGATCAGCCGAACGACCTTTTATCGGCTGTTCGATAATACCGTGGATGTATTAGAATACATGGTTGACAGAATGGGACAGGAAGTCCTGCTAAAGATTCGTGGAGATTCACCTAAGGAATTGACTATCAATGCCATCACCGCGCTAAAAGAGCGTCAGGAACTGATCGAACTGCTATCTGTTAGCGGACACC
This sequence comes from uncultured Eubacteriales bacterium, assembly GCA_900544525.1. Classification (GTDB taxonomy): domain Bacteria; phylum Bacillota; class Clostridia; order Lachnospirales; family Lachnospiraceae; genus Scybalomonas. The sequence goes on along the minus strand of UQVN01000280.1, from coordinate 377 downwards.
TCCATCTGCTTCTAAAAAAGCAGGAGGAATATCTGCCTTTTAGCAAACTAATGGATGGACTGAAATTTGGCGACGAATATGAGTATTTTCACAGTATCCTCACACATATAATCCCTACTGCTATGGAAATATGGAGGCGCGACGGCATGACTGACTGTCCAGAAAAAGTTTATGAAAAACTGTGCCGAAGCATCCAAACGCTTAGTGTGTGGTTTTCTATCTATGATGAAAAAAAAGCCAACTTTTTGTGTGACTAACCTGATACCTTTTCTTGGTACATAAAAACAGCTATGAAATAGCTTATTAAGATAATTAATCTTTTTAAAATATCGTTTAATGTTATTAATACACTTTATTACATGAATATAGAAAAAAGC
>UQVN01000279.1 GCA_900544525.1 uncultured Eubacteriales bacterium | reverse complement strand
CTAACAAATATCTTGATAGATATTTGTTAGCTTTTTGTCCTTTTTGTCCTTTTTGTCCTTTTAAATAATATCAGTACAGTATCTTGCAAATGAAATTGAAAGCTTCTGGACTTCTGTTTTTATATCTAAAATGATATAGTGAAATCAAAGAAAAGAACAACAATTTATTGAATAATACAGGAGGAAATATATATGAAGATTGTAGGAGTTTGCGCATGTACAGTGGGAATTGCCCATACCTATATTGCACAGGAAAAATTAGAAAATGCAGCAAAAAAGGCGGGTTTTGAAGCAAAGTTTGAAACACAGGGAAGTATTGGTAAAGAAAATGCCTTAACAGCAGAAGAAATTGAAGCAGCAGATATTGTTATATTGGCAATTGACGTAAAGATTGCAGATCGTGATAGATTTGAAGGAAAGAGAGTTATTCAAGTTTCTACAGATGTGGCAATTAAGTCACCAAATAAATTAATGGAAAAGGCAAAGCAAGTGGTGGAATCAGCAAAATAAGGAGGAAAGAAGATGGAGTTTACACAGATATTGAATCCAAAAACCATTATGACACACTTAAATGTCACTAATAAAGCGGAAGCACTTGATATAATGGCCGAGATGTTTGTTGAGGCCAACGTTATAAATAATAAAGCAGAATTTATCAAAGATGTTTATGTGAGAGAAGAATTTGGAGAAACTGGAATTGGAAATTATGTGGCGATTCCACACGGAAAAAGTGAATCTGTTTTAACACCAGGAGTTGCTATAGCAGTGCTTGAACATGAAATTGAATGGGAAAGTTTAGATGGTACAGGGGCTAAAGTAATTATACTTTTTGCAGTAGGAGCAGATAATGAGGCGGCGCAAGAACATTTAAAACTTTTAGCAATGTTTTCAAAACGGTTGGGAGATCCAAAGGTTGTTAGTAGGTTAATAAAGGCATATGACGTAGAAGATGTTATACGTGCCTTTGTAGAAGAAAACGACACATCAGAACAAGAAATAGAGGAAGAAGCAGAATTGAATTTAGATGAGATTGCCATTCTGTAAAAAGGATTGTGGAGGTAAAAAATTATGGTAACATTTTCACCATCACTTATGTGTATGAATTTAGGAAAGATGAAAGAGCAGTTTACAATTATGGACAACTATATTGATCTTTATCATGTGGATATTATGGATGGACATTTTTGTAAAAATATGGCTCTTACACCGGGGTTAATTAAAAGTTTTCGTGAAAATACAAAAAAAGATATGGATGTACATTTGATGACTACCAATCCATCTGATTGGATTGAAATGTGTGCAAAATCAGGAGCAACTTATATTAGTCCTCATGCAGAGACAATTAATACAGATGCTTTTCGGACCATGCAATTGATTCAATCACTTGGTTGTAAATGTGGGGTTGTTTTAAATCCAGCTACACCACTTAGCTATGTAGAATCTTATTTAGAATATATTGATATATTGACAATTATGACAGTTGATATTGGATTTGCTGGACAAAAATTTATTGATCAGATGTATGAAAAGATTATACAAGCAAAAGAAATTCGTGAAGCCAAGGGATATCATTATAAAATTCAAATTGATGGACATTGTAACAAAGAAAACTATAGACAACTTGTTGAGGCAGGTGCAGATGTATTAGTAGTTGGTAATGCAGGATTGTTTGGACTGGATCAGGATTTAGATATTGCATGCAAGAAAATGAATATGGAGTTTGAACAGTGTATGTTAAATGAAAAGGTTTAATGGAGGTGTACACAGAATGGACAAATTAAAAAGTTTAAATTTAAAAAGTCATTTGTTAACAGCCATTTCCTATATGCTCCCAATTGTATGTGGAGGAGGTTTTTTAGTAGCCATTGGAATGGCTTTAGGCGGAACGAATTTATATGCTAATGGTCTTATACAAGGAGAGTTTACATTTTGGGATGCTCTTGCCACCATGGGGGGAGCTGCATTAGGATTACTTCCATTGATTATTGCAGTAGGAATTTCTTTTTCTATCGCAGGAAAACCCGGAATTGCACCTGGCTTCGTTGTTGGTCTATCAGCCATTGCGATTAGTGCAGGATTTATTGGAGGTATTTTAGGTGGATATATTGCTGGTTATCTTGCAGTGCTTATTATTAAAAAGCTAAAACTTCCTGATTGGGCAAAAGGCTTGATGCCAACAGTTATTGTACCTTTAATTGCATCTTTTATTGCAGGATTAGTTATGATTTATGTATTTGGTGTACCAATTGCAGCATTTACAAATTGGTTGACAAATGTATTATTAGGACTTGGTACATCATCAAAATTAGTTCTTGGTCTTGTTATTGGTAGTTTGTGTATTGTGGATTTTGGAGGTCCAATTAATAAGACAGTGTATGCGTTTACATTGACACTTCTTGCATCAGGAATTAAAGAACCTGTAACAGCACTGCAACTTGTAAATACAGCAACTCCAATTGGATTTGGCTTCGCTTACTTTGTAGCAAAAGGATTGCATAAAAATATTTATGAGAGAGAACAGATTGAAAATTTAAAATCAGCCGTTCCAATGGGGGTATTAAATATCGTAGAAGGTGTTATTCCAATTGTTATGAGTGACTTAGTACGTGGTTTAATTGCAGCAGCAGTTGGTGGAGCTTGTGGTGGAGCTGTCACAATGGTGTTAGGTGCTGATTCTACAGTTCCATTTGGTGGATTTTTAATGCTTCCAACGATGACTCGTCCATGGACGGGATTAGTAGCGATTCTTGTAAACGTTGTTGTGACAGGTACTTTATATGCAGTTATTGCAAAAAATAAAGAAGAAATTGTTACAAATGGAATGCAAGAAGAGGAAGAACCAGACATTGATGAAATTCAGATATTTTAAATAGAAATGGAGGGAAAAAAATGAAATTTTTTATTGACACGGCAAAAGTAGAAGATATAAAAAAAGCAAATGATATGGGTGTCATTTGCGGAGTAACTACAAATCCATCTTTAATTGCAAAGGAAGGGAGAGAATTCAATGAGGTCATTAAAGAGATTACCTCTATTGTAGATGGTCCGATCAGTGGAGAAGTAAAGGCGACAACCGTTGATGCAGAGGGAATCATCGCAGAGGGAAGAGAAATTGCAAAAATTCATCCAAACATGGTTGTAAAAATTCCTATGACAGTGGAAGGATTAAAAGCAGTAAAAGTGCTTTCAGCAGAAGGAATTAAAACAAATGTCACTTTAATTTTTACAGCAACACAAGCCTTACTAGCAGCCAGAGCAGGGGCAACTTATGTGTCTCCATTTTTAGGACGCCTCGATGATATTTCTACAGATGGTGTGGAACTCATTCGAACAATTGCAGAAATGTTTGAAGTGGCAGAAATTGAAACAGAAATTATTGCGGCCAGTGTAAGACATCCAATTCATATTATTCAGTGTGCTTTGGTAGGAGCGGATATTGCAACAGTACCATATAAAGTATTAGAACAAATGGTGCATCATCCATTAACAGATGCGGGGATTGAAAAATTTCAAGCAGATTATAATAAAGTATTTGGAAAGTAAATAATATTTGCATTATAAATGAATATATTTAAAAAAAAGTTGCAAAATGTTTAAAAAGAAATCTACAAAAGTAGAAGGTATTGGAAAGGATAAAGTTATGGTATCAACAAAAATAATTGTGAAGAATTTATCTGTATTTCATGCACGACCTGCCTTTGTACTAGCTCAGGAAGCTAAAAAATGTAATTCTAGAGTAACAATTATTGTGGGAGAAAAAATAATCAATGCCAAAAGTGCTTTGAATATTATAGAAGCTACAATTAAAAAGGGGATGGAAATTGAACTTTTGTGTGAGGGAGAAACAGAAGTAGAAGACTTAAAAAGACTAGTTTTTCTAATCGAAAAAATAAGAGAATGATGAATTTTAAGGAATTATCTATTATAAAATTAGCACGAAAGAAAATATAGAGAACAAAGATTATTATAAAGATTCCGTTCGGTGGCA
>UQVN01000278.1 GCA_900544525.1 uncultured Eubacteriales bacterium | reverse complement strand
TAAAGGAAAAGATAGTTGAAAAACATGAGGGATGTTTCACGTGAAACAAAAAAAGAAAATAAAGGAAGAGGTAGTTGAAAAACATAAGGGATGTTTCACGTGAAACAAAAAGAGAAAATAAAGAAGGAAGCATTTTAAAAACATGGAGTGTTTCACGTGAAACAAATATTTCAATAAATATTGGAAATTTTATCAATGGATAGTAGATAGTGATTATTTTTAGTGCTATAATAAAAAACAGAATATTTAGGTTTTGAGTAATGAAGTTATGTTATGGTATAGGAGTTTTCATTGCCTATAGGATAAAAAAATCACTGCTCGTGTGTTGCAGATGCTCATTGCTAGGAGTAACTTAAAGTTACAAAGATGTACTTTGGTGGAAGCACTTTAAGTCGCCAAGAATGTGCAAAGGACACTCTGTTCTAAATATTTGTCAAAGGCAGAAAAGCAACGACAGAAAAAATAAAAAAGGAGGCGCTCCATGGGAAAAATTATTGCTATTGCCAATCAGAAAGGTGGAGTGGGAAAGACAACGACTGCTATTAACTTATCAGCTTGTTTAGCTGAAAAAGGACAGAAAGTATTAGTTGTTGATCTTGATCCACAGGGGAATACAACAAGTGGATTAGGCGTTGATAAAAATGAGTTAGAGAATACGATCTATGAGTTGATTCGTGGAGAATGTGAATTGGAAGAATGTATGATTCAACAACAGTTTGAAAATTTATCAATTCTGCCAGCTAATCGAAATTTAGCAGGAGCGGAATTAGAATTGATCTCCCAAGAGAACATGCAATATATCGTAAAGGAAAAGTTAGATTCTATTAAAGAGGATTATGATTTCATTATCATTGACTGTCCACCAGCACTTGGAATGTTAACTGTAAATTCAATGACAGCTGCGGATACTGTTTTGGTACCAATCCAATGTGAATTTTATGCATTAGATGGGTTATCTCAATTAATTTACACCATTGATTTGATTCAAAAAAGTTTAAATCCAGATTTGATAATCGAAGGTGTAGTCTTCACTATGTATGATGCTAGAACAAATCTTTCATTACAAGTGGTGGAAAATGTAAGAGAAAATTTACAACAAAATATTTATGAAACCGTTATTCCTAGAAATGTTCGTTTAGCAGAAGCTCCAAGTTATGGTATGCCAATTAATGTATATGCATCTCGTTCAGCAGGTGCTGAAAGTTATCGAAAATTGGCAGATGAAGTCATTAAAAATAGAAAGGTGGTATAAATCCATGGCAATGAAAAGGGGTTTAGGAAAAGGCCTTGATATGTTAATACCAACAGAACCTCATGGAACAAAGGAAAAGAAATCTGGAAGCAAAAGTACCACTGCATCAGATAAGAAGGAGAAAATTAAAGAAATCATCAAGGAAGTAGAAGTGATTAAGGAAGTCGAAAAGGAAATTAAATTAGATATCAATTTAGTAGAACCGAATCGAGAACAACCACGCAAACAATTTGATGAAGATGCTTTAATTGAACTATCTGAATCTATTAAACAAGTGGGGATTATTCAACCACTAGTGGTACAACAAAGAGAAGGATATTATGAGATCATCGCTGGGGAAAGAAGATGGAGAGCTGCTAAGATGGCAGGTCTGAAAGAAGTGCCAGCAGTCATTCGAAATTATTCTGAGAAAGAAATATTAGAGATTGCATTAATTGAAAATATCCAAAGAGAAAATTTAAATCCGATTGAAGAAGCATTGGCTTATAAAAAACTGGTAGAGGAATTTCAATTAAAGCAAGATGAAGTTGCTGAAAAGGTGGCAAAAAGTAGGACCGCTGTTACCAACGCAATGAGACTATTAAAACTAGATGAGCGAGTACAACAAATGCTCATTGATGATATGATTTCCAGCGGTCACGCCAGAGCTCTTTTATCATTAGAGGATAAAGAGGAACAATACAAATTGGCAATGCGAGTATTTGATGAAAAATTATCGGTAAGAGAGATTGAAAAAATGGTAAAATCCATTTTAACTCCTAAAAAAGAGAAGGAGCAAACTCCTAAATTAGATTTTCTCTATAAAGAAATTGAAGAAAAGATGAAAAATATCATGGGTACAAAAGTATCCATTAAAGCAAAAGATAAAAATAAGGGAAAAATTGAATTAGAATATTATTCACAAGAGGAATTAGAGCGTATTATTGAGTTATTAGAACGTACACAAAACGTTGTGGATATGTAACAAAAAATAGAATAACAGAGGAAAAAAAGATGTATCAAACAATTGTAGAATTTTTAAACAATCATTTTGGTCTTACAATGGAGCAGTTTTTATTTGTTGCAGTTGGGGTAAGTTTGATTATTAACGCTATTCTCTTTTTATGGAATATCATACAGCAAGCAGGAATTCGTAAAACGAAAAAACGTTATGAAAATCTAATGCGTGGAAAGAAAGATGTAGATTTAGAAGAACTCATTTTATCTAAGTTTGCAGAAGTAGAAGAGTTACAAGATATTATTGACGATCATGAAGATATGATGGAAGAGTTAAGAGAAGATCTTGATATGAACTTTAGTAAAAGTGCTTTAGTTCGTTATGATGCATTCGATGCTATGGCAGGAAAACTCAGCTTTGCATTAGCTATTTTAAATCAAAACGATACAGGATATCTTTTAAATGTTCTATATGGAAGAGAAGGATGCTATACTTATGTAAAAGAGATTGTAGAAGGGCAATCAGAAATTGAATTATCAGAAGAAGAGGCAGAGGCACTTCAAAAAGCAGTAGAACAAGTTCCATATTATGAAGAAGAGGATAAGTAATTAAAAAAGGAATAGAAAAGAGGTGTCGCATATTAATTCATTTATGAAAACGATTGGGTTCCAAGGAATTAAAAATCAACGACAGATGGATCAATTATTAAATTGGATTGTGGCCAATTATGATAGAGATGCTGTAATACCAGTTCCAAGTGCTGACACCACTTATGTGCAAGTATGGAAAGAGTTTGGAAATGGATTTGGGATCAGTATTGTAGGAGAACTTGAAGATGATGAAATCAATGTAGAATATAGTTATCCTTATGTAAGAGGCTGTGAAATAGACGAAAAAATGGATCTCCAAATTGAAAAACTTTCCAGCAGAGAGGCATATGCAGGAGTCAGTGAAAATGTGAATGTAGGGGTATCTTTAATCTTTTTCTTACAAAATGCTGATGAATTTTTAAGAACACATCATGCAAAAGATTATTATTTTGTAGGAGAGCGTGTTCATTTAGCGGGGTTAGCTTCCAAAGGAGTGGTCTTGTTAGAACTCAATAAAGATGAGGAGCAAAGAGAGCAAGAAAAAGAAAAGAATAAAGATAGAAATCAGTTGATTGAAGCTGCAAGAGCTGGAGATATGAAAGCCATCGAGACATTGACATTAGAAGATATGGATACTTATACAAAAGTGACAAGACGTTCAAAAAGAGAAGATATATTAACGATTGTTGACACATATTTTATGCCATATGGAATTGAAAGCGATCAATATTCAATTTTAGGTATTATTTATAAAGTAGAAGAAAGTGAAAACCAATTGACAAAAGAAAAAATATATCTTTTATCCGTAGAATGTAATAACATACATATAAGAATCGCTATCAATCGAGATCAATTGATGGGAGAACCTGTTTGTGGAAGAAGGTTAAAAGCCAATATTTGGTTACAAGGAACAGCAGAATTTATTCGTTGGAAGGAATCCTAAATTGGGGATAGAGAAATGCAATAAAAAGAGGAAATATTTTATAGAAAATAGATAGAAGGCTTGACTTTATAAGGAGTCGGGAATATAATAATAAACAAGTGTGCAAATTCATGGTTCTTATCGTTTCTCAGTTTGATAGAGCATGATGTGTATAAGAATTGATTACAAGATGCACTTGAGGAAAAGATTATAAGTTTAACAATTGCATATATTTAAATGTCGTTATAGCTCAGCTGGATAGAGCGACCGCCTCCTAAGCGGTAGGTCGGAGGTTCAAA
>UQVN01000277.1 GCA_900544525.1 uncultured Eubacteriales bacterium | reverse complement strand
TGGGTTTTTTTTATAAATTTTATTTTTACTCATAACTATTCGTTAAAGTTTTATTTTGCGAATAGTTATTTCTCTCAATGTATGCCTCTTCTAATGTTCTTTTATTTTGCTTTTTCACCAATCTCATTGTATATGAAAACCGCTCGCTTTTGCTGTAATCAAAATATAGTTTTTATCATGAATATTTGCCAAACTAGCTAAACAAAGTCCATCCTCTTTTACCATCTAAAATTTTCCCATATTTTAAATAAAATTGTGATTGCTGAATTGCTTGAAACATTGTGCTATAAAAAGTAAATCCATTGGGATGCTCATCGATTACTTGTAAAAATTTGATAAAATACCTCGTTTTTTAATATATATTGCAAAAAAATAGAAATATCTTTTACTGTTAAATAATGATTGTTATCATGTAAACCTGTACAGTTGGTAAAATTTGTATATTTGTATGATTCATTCCAAATTTTTTAGATGTTTGATTCAGATGAGAAAAACGGTGTATCCGAATTCGAATACACCGTAAAAATTCTATTTTTTAATAAGTTTGGAAATAAAATGAGCAATGAAACAAAGAGCTATCGTAATTACCATACAAGGAAATGTATTGCCGACGATAATATCAATCCTCATTAAAATATGATAGAAAAGAAATCCGAGCAACCAGATTCCAAGATTGAGAAAAGAAAAATCTCTTTTACTGTAATCTTTTTTTAGAAGAAAAAAATCTGCAATTTGAATTGCGATCATAGGAGCAAATACGGAGCCTATTAAATATAAAAAATCCGTAATATCGTCCATAGGGTAAATCATAGCCCCAACGGTTCCTAGTATTGTTATGAAAACGGCTATATATTTTCCATTCCACTTAGGAACAATAGATTCACTCGAAATTCCAGCAGAATAAGCATCTAGAAAGGTTGTTGTAACTGTTGACATAATGATAATGAATAACCCTACGATTCCTAGCCCTGCTTTTAGCATAATGTTAGCGATTTCATATTCTCCAGTAAAAAGAGTAGCTCCCATACCAATGACATACATCCAACAACTCGTAATTCCATAAGTAACTGCACTAGCGAATGTTGCTTTTACTGGTTCTTCTGCTTCTCTTGTATAATCACTAATTAAAGGGAGCCAAGAAAGTGGCATAGCTACCGATAACTCTACGGCTGCTCCAAAGGTTATTGTTTCCTCACTGAAAAATGTTCCGTATGCTTTTTGAAAGAAAATAATATAACATAATAAAAGCGTTAATAAAAATAGCGCTGTCATTGCAATGGTATTTAGTTTTCCTAAGTTTTTTACGCCGATCAAAATCCATAGAATAATTAAAATACCAATAATAAGACACCATATCCACTCTCCTATCTTCCATACGCCATTTGCAGCTAAAGAACCATCATATATCATAATAGCCGTCCAGCCTACCAGTTGTAATACATTTAAAGTAGAAAATAGTAAGCTTCCATTTTGTCCAAAGCTAATTTTTACTGTTTCCATAGCACTTTTTCTAGTTTTTGCACCAATGATTCCAGATAGAAAAAGCATCGTACATCCAATGATATGGCCAATAATAATTGCTAAAAGCCCTTTTTGAAATCCTAAAGGGGCAAAATAAGTTCCTGTTATAATTTCTGCAATGGAAACGGCAGCTCCAAACCAAATAAGACTATTTTCATAGACGCTTGTACGTTTTTTTTCATTCATGGCAAGCCCCATCCTCGTTTCGTTCTTCTGCAAAATAGCTATTGATATCAAACATATGATTCATAGGACCACTACCCTTTCCAAGATCTAACATATCGGATAATGCGCCAGAAATATATTCTTTGGCTCGTGTTACAGAAGTTTTTAAGTCATATCCTTTTGCTAAATTGGAAGCAATGGCACTAGAAAGGGTACAACCTGTTCCGTGGGTATTAGGATTTTGAATTCTTTTTCCATAAAACCATGTAAAAGTACCATGTTCGTAAAGAAGATCATTGGCATCATTGATTTGATGTCCACCTTTACAAAGCACTGCACACCCATAAGTATCCGAAATCTGTTTTGCTGCCAGTTCCATGTCCTTTTCCGATGCTATTTTCTTACCAGTCAATAATTCCGCTTCTGGAATATTAGGAGTTAGGATAAGAGAAAGTGGCAACAGTTTTTCTTTTAACGTATAAATGGCGTTATCACTAATAAGTTTCGCACCACTGGTGGCTACCATAACAGGATCCACTACGATTTGTTTCCCTTTGTGCTCTTTTAATTTTTCCACAATGGCACAGATTAATTCAGAAGAAGATACCATTCCTATTTTGATGGCATCTGGAACAATATCCGTAAAAATGCTATCCAGCTGTGCTTTTAAAAAATCTGGTGTTACGTCCATAATATCGGTTACGCCAGTTGTATTTTGTGCCGTCAAAGCAGTGATTACACTCATGGAATAGACTCCATTGGCACTCATTGTCTTAATATCGGCTTGAATACCAGCGCCTCCGCTACAATCACTTCCAGCGATTGTTAATGCTGTTTTCATAGTTATCCCTCTTTCTTATTCGGGAAAAAGTATTTCTACCTTTTTCCAGTATGTAAAAAAATCTGTAAAATCCTCTATTTCCATATGAGCATGAGCTGTTCCGATGCTGAATCTATCATAGACTCGAGTCGTTGGAAACCCTGCCAAATAGGCCGTTTCAAGTGCAAACAGCGCATCTTCAAATACCATAGTCTCTTCTTTCTTGAATGATAAAAGTGCTGCTGCTTTTTTATAGATAGTAGGTTCTGCCTTTGTAGTTTGCAAATCAGAGCAAGTAAAAATTTCTTGAAAATAAGAGCGAATTCCTAATCGCTTTAATGCCACCTCTACTAGCTCACGATTTCCACTTGTTGCAATTACCATCGATATTTGCTTAGAAGAAAGTGATAAAAGAAAGTCTTTCACTCCTTTTTTTTCACGAACCTCATATCGATAGAAATCAGAAATGACTTGATAGATTCCATCGATTATTGTTGTTTCATCATATGGTAAATGATAAGTTTGAATAAGATATTTTGCGCTTTCTTCCATAGACATGGCGTATAAAATACGTCCTAGTTCTGCTTGCGGACAAATGCCTAGTTTCTTTAAATACAAAGAGGCAGCAGTTTCCCAGATCTCCATTGAGTCAAGAAGAGTCCCATCCACATCAAAAATAGCCCATTTTATCATGACTTCACCATGTTTTCTACGGATTTTCTTAATTGAACCGTAGCTTCTTTGATATCTTTTTGGGCAAAAATTGCGCTAATAACGGCCACTCCTGCGATACCACTTCCTACTAATTGTTCCACATTATCTTGCCCAATACCTCCGATGGCAACGACAGGAATTGTTACGGCGTTACAAATGGCGCATAACGTCTCGTAATCCACATCCTCTGCGTCATCTTTACTTCCAGTAGGAAATACAGCACCTACACCAAGATAATCCGCTCCCTGTTCTTGGGCAAGGAGTGCTTGTTCTACGGTTTGGACAGAAACGCCGATCCGTTTATCTTTTCCAAGTTTCTTGCGGACACACCCTACCCCCATATCACTTTGTCCTACATGGACGCCATCTGCATTCACTTGAATTGCTATGTCTACATTATCATTAATAATCAAAGGTACGTGGTACTTATGGCAAACGTTCTTAATTTCTTCTGCCTCTTTTAAAAACAATTCGTTACTCAACTCCTTTTCCCGTAACTGAACAAAAGTAACGCCACCTTGGAGCGCTTCTTCTACCGCATAAGACAATGTCTTTTTCTTTAACCATCTTCTGTCCGTAACCGCATATAGGAGCAATAAATTAGGATCGAACTTCATAATTTCCTCCTTTTTCCAATGTATCTGCATCCATCTGATAAATGGCATCAATGATACGAGTTCGATAGGTTGCATTTCCTTCCTCTTTTTGAAGGCGTTGATAAGCAATTTCCCCTGCTAATCCCATGGCACATACGGCTGCTGGCCCAGCCCCCCTTTTATTTTTTGGAAATGGCGTC
>UQVN01000276.1 GCA_900544525.1 uncultured Eubacteriales bacterium | reverse complement strand
TATTCTTTTTTATTTTTGCTATTTCTTACCAGTATCATTTGTGTCTTTCCTATTATAGAAAACTCCTTCTGCTTTATCAAGTGAATCGATTAAAATAATGATAATTTTTTAACTTTTTTATTCCTGCTCTTTTCCATCATTGGAAACGCGTTTTAATCTTATGATTTGATCCCCTAAATGTTCCGTAAACGTTTTATCATGCTCCACTAAAATCATCGTAAGATGATTCTTTTTTATTAGTTCCTCTATTTGAATTCTAGAAAAAATATCAATATAATTAAGAGGCTCATCCCATACATAAATATGAGCCTTTTCTGATAGACTTCGAGCTAATAATACCTTCTTTTTTTGTCCTGCACTATAAGATTCCATTGGCTTTTCAAACTGTTCTCTTGAAAAATCCAGTTTTCTAAGAAGCATTTTAAAAATAGTTGGATCCACGTTCCACTGTTCCATGTACTCGTCTAAACTTCCCCTTAAAAAAGAAGTATCTTGTGGTACATAAGAAATCACAATCCCTTTTTGAACGTTCACTTGCTCTCCCATTAATGTTAGATCATCTCCTTCTTCATATCCGCTTGCCAACTTAGAAAATGCTTTTAAAAAGGTGGATTTCCCACAACCATTTTTTCCTTCTAAAACTGTTACTTCTCCTTGTAAAATCGTAGCATTGATTCCTTCTGTAATGAGACTTTCCCCATAATATAACCGACCTTCTTTTACACAACAAAGCTCTTTCTTATGATAGGATAAAGGATAAATTTTTAATGCCTCCATCCGTTCGATATTTTTCATCAAATCTTTTTTCTTTTCTATTTGCGCATTGGCTCTATCTTGTATCCCCTTAGAACGTTTCATCATTTTTGCTGCCTGATGTCCGATATACCCTCGATCGACTTTTGCCTCTAAAGGACTTCTACCAGTCTTTGTCTTTTCCACATGTTCGGACCAATTCTTTGTCCTTCTTGTGGCCTCTTCTAAACGAGTAATCTCTTTTTTTAACCGTTCATTTTCTTTTAACTCGCTTTCATCTTGCTTTCTTTTATTCTCATACCAACGGGTGAAATTTCCTTGCACCACATCAATGTTTTGTTTATTAATTGCCATCACATGATCAATACATCGATCTAGAAAATACCGATCATGAGAAACTAAAATATAGCCTTTTTTTCTCCTTAAATAATCGGCTACCAACTCTCTTCCCTCTTGATCTAAGTGGTTTGTCGGCTCATCAATTAATAAAAAGTGATTCTCCCTTAAAAACAAAATGGCTAGCATGATCTTTGTCTGTTCCCCGTTACTCAAAGTAGAAAATGGTCGATATAATACATCTGCTTCCACTTTTAAGTAATTAAGTTCTCGACAAAGTTTCCAAAACTCATATTGAGGATACCATTCTTCTATTAATTCGATTGTATTATGTTCTTTCCTTTCCTCTTCTACTTGAAATGGAAAATAGTCAAATTCCACTGACTTTGTAATCGTTCCACTATAAGAAAATTTTCCAAGCAATAAGTTTAACAATGTTGTCTTTCCTCTTCCATTTCTTCCGATCAAACCTAACCGCCAATCCGTATCCAATGTAAACGATACGTGATCAAAAATTAAGTCATAACTGCCTTCATAATAAAATGTTAAATCTTTGATCTGAATTTGTGACATTGAAGTTCCTCCTATTCTATCAACGGATCACTGCAGTCGAACAAATTGTGCATCGTTTGTGCGTAGTGCTTTTTTATGTTATGGGTTGACTCGCTCTGCGAGGAATATCCTATAACATAAAAAAAGTTCTCAACGGATCGCTGAGAACTTTTGACTACGATAAAATGCTATCATACTTGGTACAAACGATGAGAAAAACATTTTACGAATTTCTCATATTGGCAGACAACACTATTTTTATAAAAAGACACAAAATTCTTGCAGTGACACTCGAAATAAACACAAACTATTTGTGTTTTCTTTCGCTCTTTATTGAGTTATCATTATCTACAAGAATTTTTACTCATCTTCCCACCACTTTCTTATTATGATTGATTTCAGTATAGTAAATTTTTTATTTTTTGTCAATTATACTTTTATCTTTCTCCTACTTCTTTTGTAGCAATAAAATCTACACCGGTTTTCACAATATTTTCTACTAATATATCTCCAATATGGATCGGTGCTTTCACACTTTTTTCTCTCAAAGCTATCATACAATCAAAAATTTTATCCTTTGGAATATCTGACTCTGTCTTTCCAGAAACCATAGGGCTATTCCCTCCAAGCACTCTAACTGTAGAAGTTACAATTCCTATATTCTTTATCTAATTTTTTGCCCAACCAAAAGAATATTTCACAGCTTTATCCCAACCATCTACTAATTCTTTTCTTCTTTCTTCACTCATATTTGGTTCAAATATTTTTGAGATTTTCCAGTTTTTCACAACCTCTTCTTTGCTCGCCCAATAGCCTACAGCAAGACCTGCAAGATAAGCTGCTCCCATCGCCGTTGTCTCAACACAAATCGGTCTTTTCACTGGTGCACCAATAATATCTGCTTGGAATTGCATTAAAAAATTATTAGCACAAGCACCACCATCTACTTTTAAAGAAGAAAGGGTAATTCCTGCATCATTTTGCATTGCTTTTATAACATCATTTGTCTGATAAGCAAGTGACTCTAACGTCGCACGAATAATATGATATTTATTGACTCCCCTCGTAATACCAACGATCGTCCCTCTTGCATATTGATCCCAGTATGGTGCTCCAAGTCCTGTAAATGCAGGCACAACATAACAGCCATTGGTATCTTTTACTTTCGTTGCCATATATTCAGAATCTGGTGCAGTATCAATAATACGAAGTTCATCTCGGAGCCATTGAATGGCAGCACCCGCTACAAAGATAGAACCTTCTAGTGCATAATATACTTTTCCATCTAATCCCCAAGCAATGGTCGTTACTAAATCATTTTTAGAAACAACGGGCATTTCCCCTGTATTCATAAGCAAAAAACAACCAGTACCATATGTATTTTTTGCCTCTCCTGCTTTAAAACAGGTCTGACCAAATAAGGCTGCTTGTTGATCCCCTGCAGCTCCTGCAATTGGAATTTCTCCACCGAAAAAAGAAGAATCTGCCATACCATAAACACAACTGGATGGTTTTACTTCTGGCAACATACATTTTGGAATATTTAATTCTTCCAAAATATCATCATCCCATTTTAAATCATAAATATTATAAAGCATGGTTCTTGATGCATTGGAATAATCCGTCACATGAACAGCACCTTTTGTCAACTTCCAAATGAGCCAAGATTCCACCGTACCGAATAATAATTCTCCTTTCTCTGCTCGCTCCCTTACTCCTTCTACTTCATCTAAAATCCATTTTAATTTTGTTCCTGAAAAATAAGCATCAATAATTAGCCCAGTTTTCTTTCGATAAGTATCTTGTAATCCTTTCTCCTTTAATGTATCACAATATTCCGATGTACGACGACATTGCCATACAATCGCATGATATACTGGCTCTCCTGTATTTTTATCCCAAACAATCGTTGTTTCTCTTTGATTTGTAATACCAATACCCGCAATATCTTCTGCTGTCGCTCCGATCTTTTGCATTGCCTCTACCGCAACACCTAATTGAGTCGACCATATTTCATTTGCATCATGTTCCACCCAACCTGGCTTTGGAAAATACTGGGTGAATTCCTTTTGTGCAACACTACAAATTTCTCCTTTTTCATTAAAAAGAATACAACGATTACTTGTTGTTCCTGCATCGAGTGCCATAACATATTTTCCCATAACACATATCTCCTTTTCTTATGTTTTTTATTTTTCATTTATTTTGTATATTTTTTACAGCATTTTTTATTTTCTCTAATTTCTTTACGAGACGTTTTTCGATATCTTGTTCTTTTAACTCTGATGTCAATCGTTTACTCTCTGGTATAAGCTCCATTTCCTTTCTCTTACCTAACCCACTTGAAAATTTTTCTCTTTTGCTTTATATTATCAATAATATA
>UQVN01000275.1 GCA_900544525.1 uncultured Eubacteriales bacterium | reverse complement strand
ATATGACAATTAAAGTTAATATCATAATTATAGTATAACATAAATTTAAGAAAGAAAGGAAAAAAAATATAAAGTACTATTTTTTTCTAAGTTTTTGTCAAAAAGAGCATAGGATTATGATATAATATATTTACCTATTTGTTCTTTTTTAATAAAAATGCTATTAGCAAAAAGGTGATGAACGAAGTAGGTAATTAAAAAACGATGAAAGTCGAATTCTTTATATTTTTAAATTTAAATATAAAAATATGTTTTATATTATAAGGAGGAGTTTACCATGGGAGTTTTAAAAAGATTTACCGATATTATGTCAGCAAATATCAATGCGATATTGGATAAGGCAGAAGATCCAGCTAAGATGATCGATCAGTATTTAAGAGATTTAGAAAAGGATCTTGGTAATGTAAAAGCAGAAACAGCTTCTGTAATGGCAGAAGAAAAGAGAGCAAAACGAGAGCTTGATGAATGTGATGAGATGATAGTAAAGCTTTCAAACTACGCCGAGAAAGCCTTATTATCTGGAAATGAAGCCGATGCTAGAGCATTTCTTGAGAAAAAGGGAGAGTATACGAATAAAAAAGCGACCTTATTACAGGCTTATGAAATGGCAAAATCCAATGCAGAAAAAATGCAGGCAATGCACGATAAGTTAGTAAAAGATATTACTTCTTTAAATACTAGAAGGGATCAGATAAAAGCCAAAGTGGCTATGGCAAAGGCACAGGAGAAAATCAATAAAATTGGTTCTTCTATGAACAATGCTAGCGCTAATTTATCAGCTTTTGATAAAATGGAAGCAAAGGCTAATAAAATGCTCGATGAGGCAAGTGCTATGGCAGAGTTAAATCAAGGGAAAGAAGAGGCTTCTGTAGAAGATCTAATGGCAAAGTATGATACCCATTTTTCTCAAGACGGACAGGTGGAAGATGAATTGGAGAAATTAAAAGAAAAATTAGGATTATAAGAAAATGGTAGAGGAACAAGTATTTTTATGTGAAGCATGTGGTTCTATAATGGAGTTTGATGCAGAGAGTCAGACGTTAAAATGTCCTCATTGTGGAGCTAGTATTGAAATTGAGCATCATGAGGAGCGGATTGTCGAGCATCCATTGACGCTTCATGAAAGACAGAAAATAAAAGTAAAGGAAAAGGAAACAAAGACGATTGAATGCCAAGGGTGCGGGGCAAAGCTAGAAGTAAGCCAATTCGATGCTACAGCGGAATGTCCTTATTGTGGAAGCCATTATGTGCTTTCTAGTGAACAAAAGGATGTATTAGTTCCAGATGGGGTTGTTCCTTTTCGAGTGAATGAAACGAAGTTAAAAGAATTGTTTCAAACGTGGATCAAAAAGCGTTGGTTTGCACCAAGTGAATTAAAGCGATTGTATCAAAGAGATAAATTTTTAGGTGTCTATGTTCCTTATTGGACGTTTGATGCAAAGAGTGACTGCTCTTATACAGGAAGAGGAGGACGATTCCGCACCGAGCATTATAAAGATTCAGAAGGAAAAGAGCATACAAGAACCGTAACGGATTGGTATTATGTAAGCGGAAGAATGGAACATTTTTTTGATGATGTGCAGATCCCCGCAACGACTCGTTTTAAAGAGGGATTGTTTCAAGGGATACAGCCGTTTTCCTTTCAAGAGTTAAAGTCTTATTCCAAAGAATATTTATCTGGATATCTAGCAGAAAATTATAGCGTTGATTTAGAAAGTGGACATCAAGAAGCTTTGAGTGAAATGGAAGGAGAATTAAGAGCGCTGGCAGAGCGAGAAATCTTAGCAAGGTATGACTGTGCAGATTCCATTCATATTTCTCCAAGATTTTCAAAAGAGACTTATAAATATGTGCTTGTTCCTGTGTATTCTACTTCTTATCATTATAAGAATAAACAATATACGGTTGTTATTAATGGACAGAGTGGACGGATAAAAGGAGAATATCCAAAAAGTCCTGTGAAGATTGCAATTGCTACGATTATTGCTATTTTAGCAGTGATTTTTGGTTATATGCTGATTTCTGCTACATCGAGTACCGATAGTAGAGCGAAAGAGCAACAAGTAATGGAAATGACCAATACCGTTTTGGAGCAAATGACGGGGCAAGTCGAAATAGACAATGAACACGTAGTCGATGAAAGTTTTCTTCCATTGCGATTAGAGGATGGTGGAGAACAAGAGGAAGCTTTTACTATCCGTGTTATAGAAAGAAGTGATACATAAATAGTGACAGATAAAGCGTGAGATATCATAATAGCTTGTGCTATATAACAAAAGAAATAAAAGAGTGTATAAAAACAGGAGGAAGAAATGGGTTTGTTTTCAGGGCAGTTTGCCAATGTAGTAGAATGGGAAGAATATCGAGACGATATTATATTTTGGAAGTGGAATAATAAAGAGATTAAAAAAGGTTCAAAATTGGTCATTCGACCAGGGCAGGATGCTATTTTCCTCTATAATGGAAAGAGAGAAGGCATTTTTACTGATGAAGGAAGTTTTGATATTGAATCAGAAATCCTACCATTCCTTTCCTCTTTAAAAGGATTTAAGTTTGGATTTAATAGTGGACTCCGCGCAGAAGTGTTGTTTGTTAACACAAAAGAATTTACGATTAAATGGGGAACAAAAAAAGCAATCAATATTCCACATGAAGCGTTACCAGGAGGACTTCCAATCCGTGTATTTGGAACTTTTAATTGTAAAGTAAGTGATTATTTAGCGTTAATCGATAAGATTGCAGGAGTAAAACAACAATATTCTATTGAAGATATTAAAGAAAGAGTATTAGCCGTTTTAGATCCATTGTTAATGAAATGGATTACAAAAGAAGGAAAAGACTTATTTAATTTACAAGCCAATGCTTATGAGATTGCAAAAGGAATTGGAGAAGATCTGGATATGGAGTTAATGAAAATTGGGTTCTCTATTACAGGTTTTCAAATCGCAAGCTTTAACTATCCAGAAGAAGTACAAGAAATGATCAATAAAGTGGCTTCTCAAAGTATGGTTGGAGATATGGGACGCTATCAAACAATGGCAATGCTCCATGGAATGGAAAAAGGCAGAGGACATGGAAGTAGTGTGGCAAGTGATGTGGCAGGAATCCAAATGGGTATGATGATGGGACAGCAGATGGTCAATCAGATGCAGCAAAATCAAACACAGCAAGGAACTCCTTATGAACCGATGCAAGGAACAGGAGCAAAACCTAATTTTTGTCCAAACTGTGGGACAAAGACAAATGGAGCGAATTTTTGTCCCAATTGTGGAATGAAATTATAAAGGAATATAATATAGGAATAGCATAACAAAAAAGAAAAGGACTTTTATCAAAAAATTTGAAATCACTGGATTTCAGATTTGGTTGATATCAGTCCTTTTTTCTATGAGGAGACATTCCTTGTAAAGACTAGTAGCCCACTATATAGAAAGTATTGCTAAGATTTTGTTTCTTCAGCCATAGATTCTTGGAATAAATCATGTTTCAAGTATTCAATATGAGAAGCATAATCGCTATTGGGGAATTCTTTTAAATATCCATTGAAAATTTCAATTATTTCTTCTTTTGTAGTAGCAGGAGCGATAAGGAAAGAGCCTGTTGTTGCATTCCAATACCCACCATCGTCTTTTTGCTCCATAATAAGAATAATGAGCTGTTCTAAGTTTTTGGTAGTTAGAATGGTGCCAAATGTTGTGCCAAGATCTAGATAGTTATTGGTCCCTTTTTTTACGTAGGTTAACATGCCACTTCCCTCTCGGAAGGAAAGAGGAAAAAAGAGCTCCTTTTCTTGTGTCTCTTCATGGGAAGCGATGGAGATTCTACCATCAAAGAAGTTCAAATGTTGTTTTCTTGTAAAAAATAAGAAATCTTTTTCTTCTCTTGGAAGAAGATAGTGCGTATAGGTTCCATCAATGGTGATTTTTGTTTTTGTTGGATTTTCCTTTGTTGCTACTGATAATTCAAGTGCTGGAATTGTCTTTTGCACTTTTGTTTGAAATCCATAACGAGTGGCAATAAAATAAAAAA
>UQVN01000274.1 GCA_900544525.1 uncultured Eubacteriales bacterium | reverse complement strand
ATAATTGGAGGTATCTTTCATGAATAAAGGTACAGTAAAATGGTTTAACCAAGAAAAAGGATTTGGATTTATTACAAATGAAAGCAATGGAGAAGAATTATTTGTTCATTTCTCTGGAATCGCAGCAGAAGGTTTTAAATCATTAGAAGAAGGACAGAAAGTTCAATTTGACATTACAAGAGGCAATCGTGGAATGCAAGCTACGAATGTAGTAGAAGATTAGTCAACTCCCATTAGAAAAGAAATTTTTTAATGGGAGTTTTTTATGTACTAGGAAATTTCTCATAAAGTACAATTTGTTCTGTTATAACAAATTATTTTTTTCGTGTTTAAAAAGTCTACTGTTGTTGACATTAATCGTTCTTGTATGTGTTTTCATGATAAGAAAGAATAAGAAAAAAAAGAATGGAGATGACTATAAAAGTACATTTTAAAATCAAGAGAGGTTAAAATAATATGAGAAAAAAGACAGTCGTATTTGATTTTGATGGAGTTATTCATAGCTATACGAGTGGATGGAAGGGTGCTAGTATTGTAAAAGATCCTGTCGTGCCAGGAATACAATCTGTTATTAAAGAATTAAGAGAAAAGGGATATGAGGTTGTTGTCGTATCTGCTCGATGTTCTACTTTAGAAGGAATGGATGCAGTAAAACAATATTTAGCGGATAATGCTATTGTTGTAGATCGAGTAATGAAAGAAAAACCACCAGCTATTTGTTATATTGATGATAGGGCTATTTGTTTTGACGGGAATGCAGAAACTCTTATTGAAAAAATTAGAACATTTAGACCTTGGAATCGATAGAGATATTTTAAAAGCTGTTTTTTTAAAATTTTTTCTGGAAATAAAAAAGACCATTGCAAAATGTGTTTTTCATCATCTTGCAATGGTCTATTTAAAATTGACTTTATTCACACTTAAAAGCAGTCATTTTAAGAATCTCTACTTTCTAATTTCTAATGTATTGTTTCGAAAAGAGAACAAAACAGTAAATTATTTTTAGGATTCTGATAGAAAAGTCGGTGGCTGTTGTTTAAAAAAGGTCTGTTCAAATGCTTCTAGTGATATTGGTTTTGAGAAGTAATAACCTTGTCCAATTGTACAGCCAATTGACTTCATAAAAATTGCTTGTTCTTCTGTCTCAATTCCTTCCATAACCGTTTTTATTTTTAGTTCTTTCGCAAGAGAAATAAGTGACTTTAGAATCCAATTTCTTTTCCTTACATCTCCGCTATCACTTAGAAAAACCCGATCTAATTTTAGTTCATCAATTGGAAAGTCTTTTAATGTGTTGAAGGAAGAATAACCGCTTCCAAAATCGTCCATAGAAACTTCAAATCCTATTTGATGAAGCTGATTGATGACAGCATTCATTTCTGAAGTATTATCAAAAGCAGTGCCTTCTGTAATCTCTAAAATGATAAGAGAAGGATCGATTTGATATTTTTCTATAATAGATTGTAGCTCATGTATGTAGTTTGGATGATAGAATAAAATGCGAGACTGATTTACAGAAATAGGAGCCACAGAGTAACCAGCGTCGATCCAAGCTCTAAGAGTTCTACAAATAATTTCTACCATATAGATATCCAACTTAGCTGAGAAACCATTCTTCTCAAAAAGAGGAATGAATTGATCAGGATAAACCATACTTCCATCCGGTCGGATCCAACGAACAAGAGCTTCGGCGCTATGTAACATTCCAGTTTTTAAACTGAATTTAGGCTGTAAGAAAGCGGTGAATTCTTGGTTAGAAAGGGCTGAGTGCATATTGCTTTCAATTAAATGTCTTGTTTTTTCTTGTGCAAACATGGCATCATTAAAAAAGACAATTCTGCTTTCATGTCCAAATTTTGCTTCTTTTAGCGCGACAGAGGCGCGATCGGTAAATACATTAAAATTAACAGAATGACTATAGGCTTCTAAAATCTTAATGCCAAAATAGCAAATAATTTTATAGCCGTGTTCTTTTTTTAGAGGGCAGTCTTCAATTTGTTCGATAATAGATTGTAAACGTCTTGTTATGACTTCTTTATCTTGTGTATGAAGTAATAACCCAAAATTATCCGCAGTATCTCGATAAAAAATCTCATTAGCATTTAAATTACGATATAGAGTATTTGTAATATGACAAAGAAGTTCATCGCCTTTATCATAACCAAAAAGCTCATTGATAAATTGAAAACGTCTAATATTTAAAAGAGCGAGAGAATAGTCAATATCCTCGGAAAGTAGTTGTATTGATTTTTCTTGAAATTTATTTTTATTATAGCTTCCTGTTAGCGGATCGTAATATGCGATCTGATAAATAGAATGTTTTCTGTTTTGAATTACATGATAAATATTACGAAGTAAAAAAACAAAAAGTGCTATAATGATAACAATAAAAATACAAGCAGCTCGAACTAAATAGGAGAAGTTTTCATTTAATTTCTTATATGGAACTGCATAAAAAAGATGCCAATCATTGATATTAAGAGGCATTGTATTTACCCAGTATTTTTTATGGTTCAATGTGTAGTTTGAAAAGAATTCTTCTTTTACCTGTAAACACTTCAAAAGATCTTTTTGAAATGTTTTTTCAAATTTAATTTGATTGTTGAGCTCAATAGGTGAGGAAGAATCAAAAATTCTATTTTTTCCACGTACAATAAACTGTCCATTAGAATCTAAAATATGAAAATAATGTTCGTTTTTTGTATTATCAGAAGAAAGTAAGCTAGAAAGACGTTCCTCTGTATCACAGGCTACTAAAACTCCAGAGAGCTTGTCTTCATGATAAATAGGAACTGCATAGTAATAAAGTGTTCCTTCCTCTAAAAAATCGGTGTTCGGATAGGCTATGACTACTTCCCCTTTTGTAGCTTTATCAAAAAAATCTTGATTATGGATAGAAAGGGATTTTAATTTTGACGTATTCATATTAATAAAAAATCCCTTTCCGTTACAATCAAATAATCCCATATGGGCAAACTGCGTATATTTATTTTCTTCTTTTAAAATTTTAACAAAATCATCCGTGGAATAGGTAGTATCCTCACCGATGAAAACGGCAAGTGTTTTTAATGACTGAACGTTGTTGGTTATTTGCATCGTAATTCTCGAAGAATATTGAGACTCTGTTTCTCTTAAAAGTTGTTTGGTACTATCGATTTCCATTTTGTTTAATGTTCGATAAACAAAGTATCCAGAAAATAGTAGGAGAATCGTAGTAATTCCTAGAAAAAGAAAAAAGTGAAGAAAATAGTTTCGTTCCCCATTTGAAATTTGAAAAAATTTAAATTTCTTCATTGGACTTGGTATTAATTAATATCGATTCAATTTCCGCTATGTACATTGTGTGAAAGTCTTTTTCTTTATACCAGCGTTCTATTAATGCTGGATCAAGGAAGGAAGATTCATCCATTGGTTGTGCAACTAATTTTTTACATAAAAAAACAGTCTTTGCTTCTTTGAAGAAAGGAATATTTTCTTCTTTTTCAATTGTAAGATTCGAAAGTGTAATTTTATCTTCAGTACGTCCAGAAACGCTTCCCAAATAATTTAGTTGTTTTCGATAAGTTTCTGGAAGAACAGATAAAGAAAAATGGGAAGTTGCATCTACAAATTCCTTTGTATAACGTTGTGGACGAAGAAAAATATAAGCTACTGGCTTTCCAAATAAAATACCAACACCTCCCCAAGAGGCAGTCATTGTATTTTGTTTTCCTTCATGTTCTGCTGTAATTAAAAACCATTCTTTCCCAATCATAGTAAAGGGATTGAAAGAAAAATCGTTTATATTTTGTTTGACAAAGTTTGACATATAAAACCTCCATAAAAATTAATTGTTTGTAAGTGCCTTCTAATTAGCCTATGAAATAAAAAAATATATATTACATTCCAATATATAATTCTTGAATGATAGGTATAGCATTTATTATACGAGTTTCAAACATTAGTAGCAAGAGAAAATTAAAATTTTATTTACAGAAAATCACTAAAATAGATGAGGTTCTCCTATTTGATGAAACAAAAGTTAGGTGTGAAAATTTTTAA
>UQVN01000273.1 GCA_900544525.1 uncultured Eubacteriales bacterium | reverse complement strand
AAATATGATATGATTTTATTAGAATAAAATAGGATTTTGCTAAAAGATAGCAAAAAATAATGTAGGATTTAAGGAGAATTTTCGTGGATTATCAATTACTTAGAAAACAATTAGCATCATTATTAGAAGAGGAGAATTTTTTTGTTCCAGCGCTTTCCAATGCGTCTGCTTTATTAAAAGAAGCATTGCATGACATTAATTGGGCTGGATTTTATTTAATGAGAGAGGGAGCTTTAGTGCTAGGCCCATTTCAAGGAAAACCTGCTTGTATTCATATTGCGGTTGGAAAAGGAGTATGCGGGACAGCGGTACAAAAGGATCAGACAATGCTGGTTTCGGATGTGCATGAATTTGTAGGGCATATTGCTTGTGATAGTGCCTCTAACTCTGAGATTGTTGTACCGATTCATAAAAATGGAACAATTGTGGGCGTTTTAGATATCGATAGTCCAATAAAAAATCGATTTACCATGGATGATCGAGAAGGGCTAGAGCTGTTTGTAAAAGAGATTGAAGATAAGGTCATCTTTTAATCAATAGGAAAATAAGTTTATAAACAATGGGAGTAAGGAGAAATTTGTTATGAGGAAAGGGATGAAGAAAGCATTTATATTTTTTATGTGTTGTGCCATGGGAGGTTCTTTTAGCGGAAACTTCACCTCTATACCAATAAAAGCTGCACAAGTAAAAGAAGAGCAGACCAAAGATGGTCAAAAAAGAGAGGCTATTTTATCGGCTTATCGTACCTTCTTAAAAAAACACCAAGGAAATTATTTTCGGGTGGATACGATAAAAGGAGAAGAAATGCCTATTTTATTTGTGGCAGATTATCGAGAATCAGATACAAAAACGACCCATCATGTAAAAATATATCAAGCAAAACAAAAGAAACAGGGAGGTTCCCAATATGTAGTGAAAAAGATTGGCGAGGCAGAATGTACCAGTAGTGCCTATGATCTATTTTTAAACAAGAAAGGTGAGCTTGTCTATGGCAGTCATCACTATACTGGTTATCTCTCTATGAAAAAAGGAGTGCTTTTAAATCACTATTATTATTCAAAGTCGGATAAAAAAGGAAAGGAAACTTTTTTTCATAGGATTTATAAGAATAATAAGAAAGTGAAAGAAGAAAAAGTAACATCAGCTATAGGAAATAAGAAAATCTATGATGTTTGGGACGAGATGGGTGAACAACCATTCATTTTTTATAAGAATGGATATAAAAATCGCCTTAACTATATAAAATAAAAGTTTTGATACATTAATTTAGCATATTGATAGTAAAATTATAGGAATGTTGAGCATTGTTTTGACAATTGTGATATAATGAGTATAACCAAATAGTGGAATGATTGATAGTGTATGTGAAGGAGTGATCTTTATGGAACTATTACCTGAAATTAGAGATGTTATGGAAGAATATAAAGAGATGCAATTTATGTATCGTTCTGCACTAAAAACATTAAAAGCAAGACTTGATATTTTAAATGATGAATTTCAATATATTCATAACTATAATCCGATTGAAATTATCAAGACAAGGGTGAAGACAGAAGAGAGCATTATAAGAAAACTTCAAATGAAAGGCCTTTCTATCACATTAGAGCATATTAAGAGAGAGATTGATGATATTGCAGGCGTTCGTGTCATTTGTAGTTATACTTCCGATATTTATCGTATTGTAGATATGATTTCAAGGCAACAAGATATTGAAATTATGCGAGTGAAAGATTATTATCTTGATCCAAAGCCAAGCGGATATCGGAGCTATCATATGATCGTTGCAGTTCCAATTTATTTGACGGAACGTCCAGTAAAAGTAAAGGTAGAAGTTCAAGTTTGTACTCGCGCTATGGATACATGGACAAATTTAGAAAATAAAGTATTTTATCAATACGAAGGACAGCCACCAGTCCATTTGAGAAAAGACTTGAGAGAGTGTGCGGATATGATCTATTATTTGGATACGAAATTGCTAGAGATTAAAGAAGATATTAGTGAAGTGTAATGGATTTGAAGGGAATTTAAACATGATATTGGAGTTATTGGACTGGTTAGCCGATTTTATTGTAGTTTTAGAAGAGTTTTTATATTACAAGAAAAAAAGAGATAAAAACAGAAAGAATCATTTCAATGAATAATAAAAATGTGAGAAACGGTTATTGTATATATTGAAATAAATTCTTCGTAAAAATACTGTAATTTGTATAAAATGTACATATAGATTGGTAAATTAATACATTTTAATATCAATATTTGACCATAAATATCAATATATTACTCTTGAGATCTATAAGAATAACATGGTATGATAAGACATAGAAAAGCGGTGGAAACCGCGGGTAGTTGTTAAACTTAGGAGGGTATTAAAATGGCAAGTATTGAATTTAAGCATGTAGAAAAAACTTATCCAGGTAATGTGACAGTTGTACCTGATTTGAATCTTAAAATTGAAGATAAAGAGTTCGTAATTTTAGTAGGACCATCTGGTTGTGGTAAATCTACAACACTTCGTATGATCGCTGGTCTTGAAGAAATTTCAAATGGTGAATTATGGATTGGAGATCGTATTGTAAATGATGTTGCTCCAAAGGATCGTGATATTGCGATGGTATTCCAGAGCTATGCTCTTTATCCACATATGACAGTTTATAAAAACATGGCATTTGGTCTTACATTAAGAAAAGTTCCAAAAGAAGAAATTGATGAAAAAGTACATTGGGCAGCAAAGATTCTTGATATCGATCATTTATTAGATCG
This sequence comes from uncultured Eubacteriales bacterium, assembly GCA_900544525.1. Classification (GTDB taxonomy): domain Bacteria; phylum Bacillota; class Clostridia; order Lachnospirales; family Lachnospiraceae; genus Scybalomonas. Next base: position 1,294 of record UQVN01000273.1, on the reverse strand, counting down.
TAAGCCAAAAGCTCTTTCTGGTGGACAAAGACAGCGTGTTGCTTTAGGTCGTGCTATGGTTCGTAATCCAGAAGTATTCTTACTTGATGAACCTTTATCAAACCTTGATGCAAAACTTCGTACAGAAATGAGAAGTCAGATTACAAAACTTCATAAACAGTTAGGAACTACATTCGTATATGTAACACATGACCAGACAGAAGCTATGACAATGGGTGATAGAATCGTAGTTATGAAAGATGGTATTATTCAGCAAGTGGATACACCACAAAATCTTTATAACTATCCTTGCAACAAGTTCGTAGCTGGATTCATTGGCTCTCCTGAGATGAACTTTATTGATGCACAGATCACAAAAGAAGGAGACAATTTATTTGCCAACTTCGCTGGATTTAAAGTTAAGATTTCAGCAGCACAGGCAGCAAGTGATTTGAAAAACTATGTTGGTAAAAATGTATGGGTTGGTGTTCGTCCAGAAGACATTCATGCAGAAGAAGCATTTATCGCTTTAGCACCAGATTCTACATTCACATCAAAAGTAGAATTAGTCGAAATGTTAGGTTCTGAAGTTAACTTATACTTAGATGTAAAAGGACAGAAATTAATTTCTCGTACATCTGCTCGTGCTGATGTAAAAGCAGATACAGAAATTACATTAGCAATGGATGTAAATAAACTTCATATTTTTGATAAAGATACAGAAAAAGTAATTTGTAACTAAGAAAAATTATTAAATACATAGAGAATATGTTGTTTGTTGTAAATGATAGTGAGTTAGAATTTAATCATAAAAATTAGGAGGAAACAATAATGAAGAAAGTAAATATTTTACTTCAATCTATTAATGATACAAAAGATTTTGTAAATATCGTAAATAAATATCCATATAATATCGATCTTTGCTCAGGAAGATATGTAATTGATGCAAAATCTATTATGGGAATTTTCAGTTTAGATATTTCAAATCCTGTAGAAATGGTTGTTTATGATGATGAACCAAATCAATTATTAGAAGAGTTAGATCGTTTTATCGTAAAATAAAAATGATAGCAATGGATTTCATTCTAAGGGGATAGAATCACTTTGTAGAGTGTATGGTAATGGAATAGAAAAGAGATAAAAAGACGGCTTGGTTTTTAACCTGCCGTCTTTTTTTATATGATAAGAAACTCCATTTCCTATCATATAAAAAATCACCATGTGCAAATAATGAGTCGCTTACAAAGGAGAAAGTTCTGTGAATTTCAAATAATTATGTATTTTCAAACAAAAAATATATTTTTATAAATAATTA
>UQVN01000272.1 GCA_900544525.1 uncultured Eubacteriales bacterium | reverse complement strand
CCACGGAATTGATTTAAAAACCGATGGAAGAGGAAAGTTAATTGTGACAGCAAAAAGCGATGGGGACGATATTTTAATTGTAGTGGAAGATAATGGAATCGGAATGGAACAAAAAATTATTGATACAATTTTGACACAGCAGTCAAAGGGATATGGTCTTCGCAATGTCAATGAGCGAATTAAATTATACTATGGACAACAATATCATCTGATTATTGAAAGTGAATTAGGAGTTGGAACAAAAATTATAACAAGGATTCCAAAGCAAAAAAGAGAAGAGTAAAAAAAAGAAACAAGAGAACAACATCTCTTGTTTCTTTTTTATTTACACAGTGTAAACAACGAATAACCTCTGTGTTTCATCGGCTCTAAAAGAGAATTATACATTAAATTTGAATAATACAACGTCTCCATCCTGCATAACGTACTCTTTTCCTTCAGAACGAACGAGACCTTTTTCACGGGCAGCAGCCATAGAACCGTTTTCTACTAAATCATTGTAGTTTACAACGTCAGCACGGATAAAACCGCGTTCGAAATCAGAGTGAATTTTACCAGCAGCCTGAGGTGCTTTTGTTCCTTTTGTAATTGTCCAAGCACGAACTTCTTGTTCTCCTGCTGTTAAATAGCTTAAAAGTCCAAGAAGAGAGTAGCTTGCACGGATTAATTTATCAAGACCAGATTCGGTTAATCCAAGATCTTCAAGAAATTCTTTTCTTTCGTCTTCTTCGAGTTCTGAAATTTCTTGTTCCATTTGAGCGCAAACAGTGAACACTTCACAATTAAATTGTTTTGCATATTCTCTAACTTGTGCAACAAATTCATTGGTAGCTCCGTCATCTGCCATACTATCTTCGTTTACGTTTGCAGCGAAGATAACTGGTTTTGCAGTTAAGAGATTGCAAGAATTGAAAATTTCTTCTTCATCTTCATTATCAAGCTCAAATGTTTTTGCGAGTTTACCTTCTTCAAGATGTGTTTTAATGCGATTTAATAATTCAACTTCTTTCGCAAGGTTTTTGTCATTTTTTGCTCCCTTGCTTGATTTTGCAATACGGCGATCTAAAATTTCGATATCAGAGAAAATTAATTCAAAGTTAATAGTTTCAATATCACGAAGAGGGCTAATGCTTCCGTCTACATGGACGATATTGCTATCTTCAAAGCAACGAACTACATGAACAATCGCATCTACTTCACGGATATTTGCTAAAAATTGGTTTCCAAGACCTTCTCCTTTAGAAGCACCTTTTACAAGTCCAGCAATGTCAACGAATTCAATAAACGCTGGAACGATTTTTTTTGTATTGTACATTTTTCCAAGCACTTGTAGTCTTTCGTCTGGAACGGTTACAACCCCAACGTTTGGATCGATTGTACAGAATGGATAGTTTGCAGATTCTGCTCCTGCTTTTGTTAAAGAATTGAATAATGTACTTTTACCAACATTTGGTAATCCAACAATACCTAATTTCATAATTGTAATCCTTTCTTTCTCATACGTTCTATCATTCTTTTTCTCTTCTAATTTTACATTTTTAGAAAAGAAAAAGGAAAAAGTTCAAGTATCCATAAACCATTCTATATTCTAGCACACATTTTCTTAGAAAGGAAGAATTTTGTTCCTTTCTAAGAAATTCCTTCCATACGCCGTTCCATATGCTTTTTATAAAACAAGAAGAACACAATGGTTGAAGTAATCGAAGCGATTAAGTCAGAAAGTGGTTCGGCATAAAAGGCAGAGCGAGCAACAAAGAGAATTGGCAATAGGATTGTTAAAATAAGATAAAGAGCTTTTCTTGCTAACGAAAGGCAAAGAGCAACCTTTGTTGCACTTAAAGCGGTAAAGGTATCTACAAACGCATATTGAAAACTTAATGGAATCACACTCAATGTAAATACTTTAATTCCCCAAATGGATAACTCCATATAACTTGGATCAGAAGTGAATAGTCTAACAAAGTATTGAGGAAGGAAGCGGGAAATAAAAAACATTATCGTTGTAAAAATTAAGCAAAAAAGAACGACAGTTTGAATTCCTTTTGTCACTCGTTTTTCCTCTTTTGCTCCGTAGTTATAGCTTAAAAGTGGTTGAGAACCACCAGTGATTCCAAGCATTGGAGAAGTGATCAAGGTCATGTAGCTTTGTACAATCGTAGCTGTGGCAATGAGCATATCCCCGTCAGAGCCGCCATAGTGTTGAAGTACAGTATTTAGTGCAATAATTAAAACGCTATCGGTAGCAAGAATGACGAAAGGAGAAAATCCAATCATAAGAACTCTTTTTATAATGAAAAAGGAATATCCAGAAAACGTGATTCGAACCTTTGGCTTTTTGCTAAATAAAAAACAAATAACAAAAAGACAGGATGCGAATTGGGAAATAACCGTTGCAAGAGCGGCACCAGCAACTCCTAGCTGAAAAACAAAAATAAAAACAGAGTCTAAAATAATGTTCAAAATCGCGCCAATTAATACCGTGAGCATGCCGATAGTGGAATAACCTTGACAAATAATGAAATAATTCATTCCAAGTGCCATTAAGGCAAAAAAAGTACCTGCGGTATAAATCGTTAAATACGTATTGGCATAAGGAAAGGTGATAGAACTAGCACCGAACCAAATGAGCAATTTTCCTTTCAATAGAAGGAAAAGGATAGTTAAAATAACGGAAAGAATGACCAACATCAAAAAACAGTTGGCAAGAATTTGTTCCGCTTTTTTTTGATTTTTTTCTCCAAGCCTCATAGAGACAAGAACAGAACCACCGATTCCCACTAAAGTACCAAAGGAAGTGAGAAGCGTAATAATGGGACTGCATACCCCAACACCTGCTAAGGCAGTATCTCCAATTTGTGGAATATTTCCAATATACATACGGTCGACAATAGCATAAAGAACGTTGACAAATTGAGCAATCATTGTCGGAATTGCCAGTCGAATGACGAGTGACACGATAGGATCTCGTCCTAGATCATTTGTTCTACCCATAATAAAAAAACCTCATTTCTTTTTTGTTCCCTCTTTTCGTTGTTTTTCTTTATCATAGCATATTTTTGAAAGAAAAGAGAAGGGAAAATATTGGAGAGAAAAAATTCAGTGGAAATTTTAGGATGTCTTTGTTAAAATGGGAGGAAGGAGGAAAAAATTATGAATCAGTTAATAGGAACTATTCGATTTCCAAACTTAAATATTGTATTGGAACATGTCGGAAAAGAAATTACAATTTTAGGATTTTCCATTCATTTTTATGGAATTGTCATTGCACTTGGATTTTTAGCAGGGCTTGCTATGGCAATGCATGAAGCGAAGAGAACAAATCAAAATCCAGAGGACTATTTAGATTATATGTTGTGGGTGGTTATTCCAGCGATTATTGGTGCAAGACTTTATTATGTTATTTTTTCATGGGAAGATTATAAAGATAATCTTTTCAGTATTTTTGCGGTGCGACAAGGTGGACTTGCCATTTATGGAGGGATCATCGCAGCTGTCCTTGTATTAATTATTTTTTGTAAAAAAAAGAAAAAATCCTTTTTCTTAATGGCGGATACAATGGTGATGGGATTATTGATAGGACAGATTATGGGAAGATGGGGAAACTTCTTTAATCGGGAAGCGTTTGGTGGTTATACGGATGGTCTTTTCGCTATGCAAATTCCGATATCCGATGCTAGCTATACGACTCCAGAACTTTTACAAAAGGCTGTAACAATTGGAGGGATTGATTATATTCAAGTCCAACCTACTTTTTTATATGAAGGACTTTGGAATTTGGCTGTTCTTCTCCTTATTTTCTTCTTTTGGAGAAAGAAAAAGAAGTTTGATGGAGAATTGCTCTGTGTTTATTTAGCAGGCTATGGTTCTGGACGCTGTTGGATTGAAGGCATGAGAACCGATCAATTATTACTTGGTAGCACCAGTATTCCAGTGTCTCAAGTGCTAGCTGGGATTTTGGCAATTATTGGAATTGGTGTGATTGTTGTAAAAAGAATAAGAATGAGGAAAACAGGGCTATCTTTCCGAAAGAGATAAAAAGAAATAAGAAAAGAAAGTTTCTGTAGAAAAAAAGAGAAAT
>UQVN01000271.1 GCA_900544525.1 uncultured Eubacteriales bacterium | reverse complement strand
CTTGTTCTTCTTCACCAAGTCTTTGTAACAAACGAAATTTTAAAGTAAGAGTTATTGCACATCCAATTGATAATGATTTTCAATGCTGTAATATTGTAGTTTAAACTTATTTTATTTTTTATAGGGGTGTAGCCTAGCTAAAGATTTTAGTTAGTGCCACACCCCTCTTTTAAATATTGAACTGAAATATCTACATATCTTTTCATTTCTAAACATAGAGTATTATGTCAGAAATGAAAAGAAAAGGAGTACGGATATGAGTAGTGAGAGAAATTGGAATGGTGAGTATGATGATAGTAAAAAGGAGGAAACTCAAAAGTTTATTTTTAAAGATACAAGCCCTTATCCAGTGGTGGGGGTACAGGAAAAGAACCATTTATATGGAAGAATGATGTTAGATAATATAGGTGGCTCTAATTCCGAAATGTCTGCCATTAGCTTATATGTTTACAATAATCTACTGCTTGAAAATCATATAGAGTTATCTAAGATTTTTCATAAAATTAGTATTGTAGAAATGCATCATCTTGAGATTTTTGGGAAAATTGCTCGATTGATGGGAGAAAACCCAAGGCTTTGGACACAACGAGGAAATCGAATGGTATATTGGTCTCCAGCTTATAATCAATATCCGATGGAAATGGAATTGCTTTTAAAAAATGCTTTAATTGGAGAGGAAAAGGCGGTTCAAAAGTATGAAGAGCAATGTAAAGTCATAAAAGATGATAATATTGTGGCATGTTTAAAAAGAATCATAAAAGATGAAGAGCTTCATATTGAAATTTTTAAAGAATTATGCAGAAATTATTGTTAATAAATGAAAAGCTCGTTTGGTATTGCATAAAAGTATGGGTATGATAAAATAGAATAAAACAATGGATGAAAGTTTAAGGGGGGGTACCTATGATTACAATTTTAAATCGGAAAGAATTATGTACTACATATGACCTACAAAAGCAAGCACAAGTACGAGATATTTTAAGCCAAAATAATATCGATTATATTGTGAAAACAGTAAATCGAAAAAGTTCATCGCCACTAGAAGCAAGAGCTCGAATTCATACAGGAACTTTAGGTGAGGATTTTGCTTTAGAGAATGAATATATTATTTATGTAAAAAAAGAAGACTATGATTTTGCTCATAGTCTAATATAAAAATAGTTCTTTTCTCCCTTATCTGTTAGATAGAATCTAATAGGTAAGGGAAAAGTGTAACGTGAATAAACGATAGGTATTGAAAAAGGATGGCGATTTTATGAAGTTTCTTAGAAAACAAATAGAATTCATAATTTATTTTCTCATATGGTTATTGCTCATTGCGATGTTTTGGATCAATATGGGGGATAGTAGCAATGCAATGGGGTTTGGATTGCTTGCATTTTGGATTGCTTTGCCACTGAGTTCTTTCGTAATTGCCTTTTTATACGGTAAAAGAGAAGGGTATAAAAAGTGGGGCATTATTTTAGTATTTGGAATTATGGTAATCCTTTGTCAATCATTAACGTTTGATTTAGCAAATACGTTGTCAAGTGGTAAGCTCCATATTCCAGAATGGAAGCTTGTATTTTTAGGAGCGATACCAGCATTTTTAGGCATGGGACTTGGTTATATGCTAAAAAAGAGGAAGAAATAGTTGGGGTATCGGATAAGAAAATCTAGTGACAAAGGAGCTTTTGTAAAAGAAAGGTGGTTTTATATTATGAAGCGAGTAAAGATTACCATATTAAAAACAATGCTAAATAAAGAGCTAGTAGAAGAGTATGGGGTAGAAGGTTTGACGGTCTGTCCTATGATGAAGGAAGGACAAGTATTCTATGCCGATTATGCGAAACCAGATAATTTTTGCGATGAAGCATGGAAAGCCATTTACCAATATGTATTTGCCTTAGCACACGGTGCAGGTAAGGAAGTATTTTACTATGGCGATTGGATTCGAAAACCAGGGGTAGCAATTTGTAGCTGTAATGACGGGTTACGGCCTGTGATTATGAAGTTAGAAGCAACAGAAGAAGAGGCGGAACTTAATTATACGCCAGTAAATGAAGTTTAACTTTATGAGAAGACAATAACACAAGTAAAGGATTTCTTATCGTTTTTTGATCGATAGTGTTACTAGTATTTGTCTTCTTTTTTTGCGCAAAGATAACGAGCCATGCAAGACGTTTACGTTTACATAGGGAAATTGTCTGCGAGTGTGAGAAGCTCGAAAAGTGTGATTTTCATTGTTCTTTTGACTAGAAACATTTAAAATGACATAAGTAGCTTAGAAAGGGAATGATAAAAAATATACTTTCCTATATAATAAGAAATGAATCAAAGTTCCTTTTATCTATTGAAAAATATGATAATTGGATAGATGTGGTCAGAGGAGAGGGAGGAAAGTAGTATGAAAAGAAATATCGTTTTAGCATCAAATAAATATTGTATAAAACCTATAGGAGAAGAGGAGATATTACAAGTATATTCTCTTTGTAAAGAAAACTCCCAGTATTATCGTTATTTTCCACCATTTGTAACAATTGATAGTATAAAACAGGATTTGAGAGCATTGCCAAAGGGAAAATGTTTCGATGATAAATATTATATTGGATTTTATCAAAATGAAAAATTAGTTGCAGTTATGGATTTTGTAACGGAATATCCAAATAAAGAAACCGTCTATATCGGATTTTTTATGATGAATAAAAAAATGCAAGGAAAGGGGATTGGTACTGATATTATTACAGAAGTATGTAGTTGTTTGAAAGAAAATGGATTTTCCAAAGTAGAGCTTGGATATGTGAAAGAAAATTTCCAAAGTGAACGATTTTGGTTAAAAAATCATTTTGAAAAAACTAGTGTAGAAACTAAAATCGATGATTGTATCATAGTAGGTATGAAAAGATATTTGTAGAAAAAATTAGAAGTTTAGAGAAGAGAGAAAGTGTGAAATGTTAAATAACAAAGGATTATTAATAGATAGAAATCGGAGGAATATAAAAATGTTAGTTCGTCAAGAAAGAATGGAAGATTATAATACGGTATACAAGGTTATCGAACAAGCATTTAAAAGTGCAGAACATAGTGATGGAAATGAACAGGATTTAGTTGTTTCGTTAAGAAAAAGTGATTCCTTTCTTCCTGAATTATCATTGGTTGCCCAGATAGATGAAAAAATTGTTGGGCACATTCTGTTTACAAAAATTCAAATAGGGCAGGACACGGAGCTTGCACTTGCTCCATTGGCAGTTTTACCAGAATATCAAAAGAAAGGCGTTGGTAGAGCTTTAGTGTTAGAAGGTCATCGTATTGCCAAGGACTTAGGATTTCATTACTCGGTCGTTTTAGGAAGTGAAACTTATTATCCGAAAATGGGTTATGTTCCTGCAAATAATTATGGAATAAAAGCGCCATTTGACGTTCCAGATGAAAATTTTATGGCAATCAAGCTTCAAGAGAATAGTCCAGCTATAGAAGGAACTGTAATATATGCAAAAGAATTTGGAGAGTTGTAATAGGAAGTCTTTGCAATGAATGGATAAAAATTGGGAGGGGCTCAATTGAAAAAAATAAAGGGAGAGACTATTTTCCTTGTCATTGTAATTATTGTAGCTGGGTTCATTATTGTTTCACAGTTTGATTGCATAGGAATTTCAGCCTCTCATGTAGAAGAAGATGCTAGAAAAAGTCAAAGAATCCCAGATTCATGGGAAGTTGTTCAGTCTCATAATGATGAATTATATGCACTACTTTTTTATGATCCAGATAATAAAGGTGCATATACCTATTCTTTATATGAGAACAAAAAGGGGATTTCTTTTGGCTACAGTTTTCGCAGTGGTGGAGATCTCAGTGGGATTTCCAATACTGCTATAAAGTATGTATATGACAATAAAGGTTGTGTTCTTGTTTCACTTAATAAGCAAAGAATTCAGAAAATAGAGCGAGATAATGGAGAACTTGACTCGATACAAGTTGATACAGAGAAACCTGTCGTAGTTGTATTTCCAGTAAATAGCGGTATCCTAAAACTATATGATGAAATAGGAAACGAAGTATTGTATGAAACTGTAGTAGAAAAATGGTAAGGTAAATAGTACTTATAATCTAAATTATTCTATATTGAAAATGCAAACTCTATGAAATGAGGG
>UQVN01000270.1 GCA_900544525.1 uncultured Eubacteriales bacterium | reverse complement strand
TATTTTATAATAATGATAGATTTTTTGAAACACAAACAGGTTCAGGAAAATAATTTTCCTGAACCTCTCTACATATCTATTTTATATTTCTATTCGAGCCACGATAAAAAACTCGTTTTCAATCCCTCATATTATATTAATGAAATTCGTTACCTAATTATACTTCATCAAAATGGAGTATCATCACCAATATAACAAGCAATATCTGCATCCAAATACATTTGCTGTAACTGCCTCATACGCTCTTCTGTCATATCACCATGGTCCATATACGCATATGTTTTCCCCATTTGCTCCCATTTCGTGGCGCCAAGGCGATGAAATTTCAATAAATTAATTTCAAACAGATCCAGCTCTTTCATAAACTGAATTACTTGTCTCGTATTTTCATCACTGTCATTATACCCCTGAATCGTGGGCTGTCTTAACACAAGACGTCCCTTCCATCCAGATTTCTTTAATGCAGCAATATTCGATAATACTTGTTCATTGGAGACCCCCGTTCCCCACTCATGAAGTTTGGTATCCATATTTTTTACATCAATAAAAGCAAAATCAATATACTTCATGACATTTAAAAAGATCTCTTCTTTTGCATAGGCACTCGTTTCAATTGCAGTATGTATCTGTAATTTATTACACTCTTTTAACACTTCAAGTAGAAACTCATGTTGTAACAATGGATCACCACCACTAAATGTGACACCACCATTCGCCCCCCAGTTATTAAAATCTCTTTTTAAAATAGAAATCAACTCTTCTTTTGTATATTCCTTCACACATTGTTTCAATACTTGATTTGGGCAAATTTGTGAACATTCAAACGTTTCACACGTTTTACACACTTCCCATTGAAGTTGTGGTTTTCCATTTTCTGTTAATGTAATTGCATCATGAGGACAGACTGTCTCACACGCTCGACATCCTTTTTCATATTTGCATACATTTTCCGCAAATAAAATATGTTTCTTTACAATCCAGCTTTCTGGATTGGCACACCACTTACACTGTAAGGGACACCCAGTTAAAAATACATTTGTTCGACATCCTGGCCCATCATGTACAGAAAATGCCTGAATATCAAAAATTAGTCCTTTTGTACCCATCATGAACTCCTCAATTATTTATATTGTTCACAACAAAAAGCCCCACAGCTCGCATATGCCCAGTTTTCCTTTTCAAATCCTGTACAGGTTCCAATACCATATTTATCTGGATTCTGAAAACATTTGCAATTGCCACATTTTTTTGCTTCCTCATATTTTTCACAAGCTTCACTGCCTTCACCATCAATGGGAACGATTCCTTTTGTAAGGGCACACATTCCTTTTTCACAATCTAAATGAATATAATTGATACAATCTACATGTTTCATTTTTCTTCCTCCTATGCTTCATCATACTCTGTTCTAAAGATCACTTCATCTTGAATTGGTTTTCCAATTTCACACCAGTACTGTGTAAATCCAGCAACGCGTACCATTAAATCACGATATTTTTCTGGTGATTTTTGAGCATCTCTTAATGTGTCAGAACTTACTACATTAAATTGAACATGGAATCCACCTTTTCTCATGTACGCACGCACTACATCTAACAATTTTCTTGTACCATTTAATCCTTTTACTGCAGAAGGATGAAGTTTTAAATTCATCTGTGAATTTTGATTTTGAGAGTGATCATAAACAGTTGCAGATTCAAAAATTGCATAAATACCATTCTTATCTGTTCCTGATGCTGCGGATACAGAACCATCAGAATAAGTAGTTCCTGCAAGTCTTCCATCTGCAGTCGCTAACGTAACAAATCCCTGTGGTCCATGAGTGGATACAGAAATCTGACATAAGTATTCTGGTTTTCCATAATAAGAATGAAGTGTTGGTAAATAATGTAACATATAAGTTTGATAATCTTTTAAGAGAGAATCCACATATGGATCTGCATTTCCGTATTTTGGTGCATTTAAGCAAGCTGCAAAGATCTTTTCATATTTTTTTGCTGACTCTGTGCTTTCTCTAAAGTCTGGTGAGAACACACCGGTATCATAAGCAGTCTTAAATCCAAAGTTATGAAGCATTGCATCCTTCATTTCTTCTAAAGTAAACAGCTTATCATCAAATACATTTTTCTTAAGAGATGCTAATGTATTGATAAAAGTGATCGTTCCACAGGATTCAAAGTTAATTCCACCATTATAACGAGCACCACAATTACCAAGATGTTGTCCCTTTTTGAAACAATCTGGTTTTAATAAGGAATTTACAACTGGCATATTATATTTTCTCCAAATATCCATCTGTAAATTGTTTACCTTGTTTACAATACGATTGCTTAAGTCTAAATATTCTTTCCAAATATCTATCATTGTTTCAAAAGAATCAATTGTTTTATTATGTGGAGGGAATACCATTTCCCCTGTTCTTTCATCAACACCATTTGTCAATACTAATTCTAAAATCTTTGGTAATGCTGTAAAATGAATTCCTGTACCACAAGTTGGAGAAGCACCACCTGGAATCATCGTTATTTTACCATTATATTCTAATGGCAAAAAGCAACCTGGTGCGGACTCTAAACAGCCACCCAATGCCCATGCTCTTGCATCATATAAATCCATACCTTCTGGTCCATAATGGCGAAGCATAAAGTTCATACCATTTTGGTTATTCATCCAAGCTGGATATCCCATACCAAGTTTTGTACATGATGCAGCTTTCATAAGGAAGTCTTCTGGTGTTTTTTCATCATACAAAATAGAAAGTGTTGGCTGAGGTGTCTGTGCTCTCATTCCTGCCTCTAAAATTAAATATTCTAATGGAGTTACAGCAGAAAGACCCTCGTAATTCAAACCACCTAAAGATAAGTTATTGAATGTATTTCCAGATAATACCCCACCTGATACACCAGCTGATGCAAAACATTCAATACAAGTGATTTTAATGCGATATAATTCTAATAACTCAATGACTTCTTCTTCTGTTGTAATACCTTCTTCGATATCTTTTTCATAAAATGGCTGTAATACTTGTCCAAGTCGTCCAATGGATTGTCCTGACTGTGGATCTTCGTTTACAACTCCTAAATGTAAACAAAATGTCATCTGAAGGGCTTCACGGAATGTGGATGGCTTTTTATGTGCAATATTATGCATCACTTTTGCAATTTCTAAATAATTTTTCTTAAAAGTCTCATCTGGTTCTCTTGATGCAAGATCCTCTGCTTTTTTGGCATAATTATCGCACCATTTGCTCAATCCCATTGTGATTTCTTTCATTGCAGCATAATAGTATCCACGACTCATTCCAAGAATACCATCATCTTCTGCTTCACCCATTGTTTCTGCCATCTTTTCATCACATAATTCAATAATGCGATCAAATCCATATTGTAATGGCATATAATAGTTCATAACTTCTCTTCCTTGAGGAATTGCAAAAGAATCGAACATAACAACAACGCTATCCATAACACGTTTAAATTGATCGTATCCTGGAAGCGTTCTTGCATATTTATCAGAAATATCTTCAACAGAAATTCCATCCCAAGCCTTTGAAACTTTTACAAGAACAGGAATTTCTTCTTTTCTCATTCCAAACTTTTTAGCAATAGAAACAACTTCTCCGTAACTTTCTGTAACATTTCCACCACCTGTACCAACCATAGAAACGGAATCTGCTGCATTTTCTGCTGGTGCATCCACTTCGTTCATAAGGGATTCTGCTAATGCGTTAAAGAAACTTGCACATACCCAAGGAAATGGAAAAGCACCTCTAATATTTTTTGTCTTATTCATAACAAGCTTTTCATATGGCAAAATTGTTGGAGTGCTATGAGCATATCCTGCTGCCACCGCTCTTGCTCTTCGAACTTCTAATAAATCTCCATCATTCTCCCACCATACACGATTATACCAGTATGGAATTTCCATATCAGCAGTTACTTTTAAATTATAATAGATATCCATAATCTTTTGAAAGCTTTCTGCTGCCTCTTTAATGTCTTCTTCTTTTGTCTCCTTAGTTGCATCCATATCGATGCCACGAGATTTCAGAATGTCTTGAATTTTCTTTTCATTTACATTCATGAAATAGTTCCTCCTTTATATTGATTCTTTTTATATTATATTAAGTATTCGATCAATAAAAGA
>UQVN01000269.1 GCA_900544525.1 uncultured Eubacteriales bacterium | reverse complement strand
CTTCCAGAAAGTAATAAAAAACCTACAATCAAAAATATATTATTTTTTTTCCACATCTTAAAATCCTCATATATTTTTTCTTCTATGATACTATAAAAATAATATCAACGATGAAAAACAATACACCTCATTGTTAAAATACTTTTGTTTCCTCTTCTAACCCTCTTCTTATCAAATGCTCCTTTTCTATCATTTTAAAGGTAATTTCATCAGATAATCCGTTTGTTCATCATTACCGAGTACAAAAACATGAGAACCAAACTTTTGAAATCCCATTTTCTCATAAAATCCAATTGCTTTTGTATTATTCTCCCATACTCCTAGCCAGATATAATCTAAGTCTAAATCTTTTCCAAAAGCAATTGCCCTCTTTATTAACTGGCTTCCTAGATGCATATTTTTATACTCTTTACTAACATAGATTCGCTCAACTTCTAGCGAATTATTGTAATCTTGCTCTGTCTGTGCTGTTCCAACATTTAGCTTTAGATAGGCTAGAACCTTATCTTTTGCTTCCACAATAAAAAATTTAGATTCTGGATTTTGCAACTCTTCTTTTATTTTTGAAACGCTAAAATTTTTCTCTAAATAATTTTTCATATCTTCTTCTGTATTATCACCAGCAAACGTCTCTTCAAATGTCTTCTGGCCGATACTTCTTATCTTATCAATATCATTGAAATCACACTCTCGGATTATAACATTCTCATTCATATACCATTCCTCTTTCTTTCGTTCTCTCTTATAAAATTTTATCTTAAATCTTATCTTTTAAATAGATAATAAAATTTAACAATAGAATATTACAATAGATATTTTCTACACTTCGTCACACTTTATGGAAAATACCAAATGTGGCATATCCATTCCATAATAATGCTTTACAAATTGATCCACCACTTTCATGCCATTTCTTTTTGCTACCTTTTGTGATGGTATATTATTATCTCGAATAATAGAAAATACTTCTTTTGCCTTTAACGTTTCAAATGCATATTTTTTACAAGCAACTGCTGCTTCTGTCGCATAACCTTTATGCCAATATGCCTTTTGAAAAAGATAACCGATTTCAAGCACTTGCTTTCCGTTACACTCTTGCATTGTAAGACCACATTGCCCAATCACTTCATCGGTATCTTTCAATACGACTAACCATAGACCAAATCCATAATCTTCATATCGTTTTCTTTGTCTATCTAACCACTCTTGCACTTCCTCATCAGAAAAAGCGTGTTCATAAGCATACATTACTTCTTCATCCTGTAAAATTTTACATAACGCAGAATAGTCAGACTGTTCCATTTTACGCAAATATAATCTTTTTGTCTCTAAAATCATATATTTTTTCTCCTGTTGTATCTTTTTTTGAAATGTTAGAACTTAAAATAGTTTTGCCATATAAAATTCATCTACATATTGTCCATCGATTATCATAGAATTTTTCTTAATTCCTTCTACTACAAAACCATTTTTTTCATACAGTTTTTTTGCGATGATATTATTACAGATTACAGTCAGTTCTAACCTTGTTACGTCATTTTCTTTCGCCCAAGAATCTAATCTTTGAAACAGTTCCTTTCCAATCCCACACCCTCTATATTTCTCTCTTACTCCTGTCACTACATATGCAGTATGTTTAATCCGATTTGGCACTCCACGCTCCGCCGACAAATATCCGACTATCTCACCTTCTACTTCTGCTATTAATAAAAAATCGTTATCCTCAATTGAATTTTGAATCTGACACTCTAACGCTTGCAAGTTCACCGTCTTTTCTTCTCGTTCGCCTACTTCATACATCATAAACTTCGTCTCTTTGTCAAGCTCATTCATCATGTCCCAAAATTTTTGAGCTTCCTCTACTCGTAATTTTCTATAAATAATCTGTTTCAAACGAAAACCTCCTCAAATCTTTGCTTATCGATTTTTAATTATTTTACATTTTAACACAATATACTTATTTTAGCATAAGATCAAATCTATTCCTATCATAAAACAAAGTGTGCATCGTTCCCACGTAGTGCTTTTTCATTTCATAGGAAATTGGTACTTTCATAAATTAATATAACAAGTTCTTTCCTATGAAACGATGAGAAACACGCTATGCGAGTTTCTCACGTTCGCAGACAGTCGCCATATGTGAGCATAAATGCTCTCGCATGGCTCGTTGTCTTCGCGTAAATAAAAATAGCATATGGCATAACCAAATAGCTACACCATATGCTATAAAAATATTTATTTTTAGATGCCTATCTTGGCACCTTCCTACTCTATTTTTTAATCTACATAAGAAATCAATATGTATTGTTTTCTTATTTTTCTGTCATATCATGATATTTCTGTGAATCAAAAGTTCCCAGTTTTTTATCAACAATAACTGCATTGATCATAGAACCACATACATTTAACATCGTTCTTGGCATATCAATAATTGGATCAATTGCAAGAATCGGACTGATAAGAGGGAACTTCGCTCCCATACCCATTCCAGAAAGCGAAACAGATGCTGCCATTGTAGCAGTTCCTGGAATTCCTGCAATTCCAAGAGAACCAATGGATACTACAATCACAGTCATCACTGCCATTGTAAAGTCAAATGGTGTTCCTGTTAAATGACACACATATACAATTAATAAAGATGGAAAGATACCAGCACATCCTTGCATCCCTGCTGTTGTTCCAAAGCTAGAAACAAACGTTGCTGTGCTCTTATCCACTCCCATTTCATCGGTAAGTGTCCCAATTGTGGAAGAAAGACATCCTACACTTGAACGGGAAGTAAAGGCTAATAACATAGTGGAACTTGCCTTCTTCAAATAGCAAACTGGATTGCATCCATTCAACACTAAAATAATTAAATGAAGTATAAATTGAACCGCTGCAGCTACATAGATTGCTATAATAAATTTACCTACATCAATAATAGAAGACAATCCTCGATTTGCAATTGTATTTGATAGCATACAAATAACAGCCCATGGCATATAGTCTAAAATTAAATCTGCCATATTTACCATAGCTTTATGAAATGCATCAATTCCATTATAGAGTGGTTTTGCCAACTCTTTATCTTCTTGATTAATCCACCACACTGCGGTTCCAAAGATTCCTGCAAAAATAACAACGCCTAAAATATTGCTATCCACCATAGCGGATACGATATTATCTGGAACTAAGTTGAGAAGTGTTGTGGCTACGGACGAAATTTCTTTCGCTTCTGCACTTGCTTCTGTAACAGTATCTGCTCCGACTCCTACTTGGAATATAAGACCTACAACAATTCCTACCACACTAGCAAGAGCAACCATAAGTAATGTGACTATTATCGTATATTTCACAAGTTTCCCCATCATTTTTCCTTGTTGTAAATGAATAATCACATGGCAAATAGATACTAATACAAGTGGAACTACAATCATTCGAATCAAATGGAGAAAGCCACTTCCAAATAATTGATACCAATTACTTACTTCTTGAATCCATACGACTTCTGCTGGATCTTTTGGAAAACCTGCAACCATTTGAATCGCTAATCCAAGCAATAACCCAAGAAACGTTCCAATTAACACTACTTTCGAAAAACTCATTTTCTTCTTACGATATAACACATGAATCACATAAAATAATCCTGCTAAAACTGCAAGAAAAATAATCGTTCTAATATCACTAATTTTTAAAAATTTTGCAAAAAATTCCTGTTGCACGGATTCCCCTCCTACTCGGTTTTCAATATTTTTTCTTATTTATTTTGTCCTTTTTTCTACTATCTTTCTTTTACATTAGGATCACCTCCAAAATTTTTATTTCCCATATTTATTTCGCATGTTGTCTCCGAATCTATTTTTTAGCATAGGAAAGCATGCCTTGTAAGTCTATCTTTTTATCTGATCTTTTACTTACAAAGCATGCCCTATCCAATTTTATTCCTATATAGCTATTTAGAGTGGAGCAATCATGTTCTCACTATCTCATTCCTATACTCGGAATTTCCAACCATAGTACACGCCCATCATACACTCCCCCTGTTTTCTTGCCTTTTATTTTCTGCTCACTTATCATAACACTTCTTGCTTATATAGAATAACTCTAAAAAAATATTACCTGCTATAGCCTATTCCTATTCCAAATAGGTTCTTATATTATTATAGCTGTTATTCCA
>UQVN01000268.1 GCA_900544525.1 uncultured Eubacteriales bacterium | reverse complement strand
TGCTTTTGCGCAGTTTCTTTTGAATCTGCGTAAGGCACTATCTAAAGATTCGTTTTCTTTAACGATAACTGTTGACATTGTCTCACCCTTACCTCCCTCCAGTTGCGTATTGTGCATAACAAAATACAACTGTTTGGGTATTTTTTTAAAGCACTATAATATAGTATATCAGATTTTTTTCATACGTCAACTATTTTTTTAAAATTTTTTTCGTTTTTCTTCATATAAAAAAGCGTGTTTTTGTCCCATTTCTCTCTATAAAAACAGGATAAATTCCTAGTAACCATAAGACATATATTTTTTGATTTCTACAAAACTAAAAAGTCAAATTTGGAATAGAATAAACGCTTTTTTGCTTAACAACAGCATAAATTACAAAATAAATTTATCATACAACATTCACAGCATCCGCCCATGTTGAATCCAGACATATCATAGCTTCCGGAACGATTTTGATACCACTGTCCACCATTTTGCAATAGATCCAAAAAACGAACATATTCTAAATTATTTGGTTCTAATGAAACTGCTTTTTGTGCATATTCCAATGCATTCACATTATTGCCTAATCCACGATTTGCATGTGCCGCAAAATAATACCACTTAGCATTTCTTGTTTCCACACTATTTAATACATTTAATGCTTCTTTATAATGGCCTGCATTAATATAATTTGCCGCCGCATTCAAGCGGATATCATTTTCATCTTGAGTTCCTTGTCTATTTCCAAAAGGAGAACCATATCCCCCAAATGGATTGCCATAATCTCCAAAAGAGCCTTGGTAACCACCATAGGAGCTTCCCATTTCTCTTTCCTTCATAATCTGTTCATATGCCTGCTGTACTTGTTTAAATTTCTCTTCTGCCAAATCCGCATTTGGATTATTAACATTGGCATCCGGATGATATTTTCTGCTTAATTTTCGATAAGCTTTTTTTATCTCTTCTTCTGAAGCATTTCTATCAACGCCTAATATTTGATAAGGATCTAACATCATAACTTCCTCTCTTGTTTTTTTCCTTCTTTCATTTTTGCATATTGATACCATACGCCTGAATAAATCACATTGCGCAATATTTCAACATCATCAATTAATGGTAAAAATTCAAATTCTTTTGCACATTCTGTCATCATCATTTGTAAGATCATACGGCAATATGTTTCATTATTTTTAAACTTATCTTGCAAAAGCCATGGGTTATATTGCCCTGTTTCTCTATCGCTTTTTCTATCTTCAAAAGCATCCATCAAATAAATATATTTTCCCATATAAAATCCTATTTTCTTTAAATGAGGCGTCCATTCATCTTGTTTCCAAGCAAAAATCTCTCCAAGAAGCCTTCCTGTATAACCAGCCACTTTATCTAAATCCTTTTCTTTTTTCTGCTCTAAAACATGTAAATGTTTGATATAGGATCGTACCGCTTTTGCTTGTCTTGGATAACATCGCTCCACTTCTTTATATTGTTTCTTTAAACGATTTGCTACTACTAAACTCTCTACCTTCTTTTGATCAAGCCAATCATCCATAAGATTATGATAAGCCAATAGCACATTCATGGAAGAACAATAAGAAAGGGCCGTATTTTCTAATACTTTATGTTTCTTCACCGGATGCAAAAGACAACGTCTCATAGACTCTTTTGTTGGCAGTTCATAAAGACTGGTCAAAAGAATCGCTAAAAATGTCATATCAAAGGTTAAGGTTGTTTGCGCAAAACGTCCATAATTTTCTTTTAATTGTTCACAAAGACCACAATAAAAACTACGATATCTTTCATAATCTTTTATTTTCATTTCGCCTTTGTTCAAAGATATGTAACCAAACATCTTTTATTACAACTCACTTTCTTTTTTATCCAATGGTTAGCTACGTTTTACAAATTTTGTATGACATTTTGGACAAGTAATTTCAATTTTTCCTTTTCCTTTTGGAACACGAATTTTTTGCTTACAAGAAGGACAAGAATAAATATGATTCACTTTTTTCTCGTTGAACATCCGTTTTTCTCGATTGATTTTTCCAAGCAATTGATTTTTGATTCCTAAAAACTTCATATTTTCACTGTACCGCTTTGAATGATTTTTAGACATGGCTCGATAATAGCCATAAATAATCAGTAGTAAGCTACCGTAATAGAAAATCACTGAGTTGAAAAACATATTAAGAATAATGACTACAAAAGCGACACCAAATATAAATTGACCAAATTGATCCACACCGTATCTTCCGTACATAAAACGCTGAAGACTTTGTTTAAACTTATTCATAATGACTTCCTTTCTTAATTTCAGTTTCCTCTTTTAATGATTCTTAGCGGTATTATAACACATTTTTTTCGTCTTTACTTATTATTTGGGAGAAATTTCATAAAATATTCAGAAATTATATTTTTTCGATCTTTGGATATTTATTTTGTTTTTTTTACTTGATATCCATAGAGCGAAAATATAATCAATATATAGTCGATAGAAACACTGGAATACGTTCTCTTTGTTTGCTTTGTTAAATATCGTTTTATTTTTTCTATCTATATGCTAAAATATATCTAGCTTAAAAAATCCATCTTTGAAATTTTATTATGGAGCAATTCCTATTTTTATGGGTATTTATGCTTGGCATCTACTATAAATGTTTATTTTTTATATTCTTATGACTTGAAGGGGGGAATGTCTTATGAAATTGTTATCACTCTAAAATTTTTATTTAATTGGGAGGTATATTTTCATGAACATAAAATTTCAAGATCCTGGATTTCAATATAGTATCAATAGTATTATGATGTTTCAAACAGAGGAGCAAAGTGATTGGTGGAAAGAATCTTTATTTTATTTTTACCCTAGCTTAGATCAAAAGTATTTTGATTCTCTTTCCCAACCAAAACGTGAAAGCTATTTAGAAGAAACACTTGCTGACTTCTATATCGAACATCAGTCAAATATCAAAGAAAAAATTCAAACCTATGAAGAATATTGGGATTGTCACAAAAGCCAAATTGAAGAAGCTCTTTCTGACGCCTTTCAGATCAACGTTCAGGAACTTTTTCCTAACCTAGTTGCTAATGTTACATTAAATCCAATCAGTCCACGATTTTTATCGGAACATAGCTTTGATATTTTTCATTTAAATTCAGAAAAAGGAGCTTTAGGAGTTTCGATTCATGAACTCATTCATTTTGTATGGTTTTATGTCTGGCATAATCATTTCCATGATTCCTATGAAGAGTATGAAACACCAAATTTAAAATGGATTTTTAGTGAAATGGTCGTAGAACCAATTATGCGCGACCCACGGCTTTCTTCTATTAATCCTTATTTTAAAACTGGTTGTGTTTATGACTATTTTTATACGATGAAAATAAAAGGAAAACCGATTCTTGATACGATGAATACAAAATATAAGACTCTTCCTATTACTACTTTTATGGAAGAAGGATATAACTATTGCCTAACGCACGAAAAAGAAATTCGAATGCAAATCAAATAATAAGAAACACTTAGATAGCCATACGACTTTTTGTTTCGTTTTCACAGAGCCATTGCATAACTTATTGTTTTTACAAGAAAAAGTAAAATTTCTACTACATCCACTTCTTGTTAAACTTTGTATTGCAATGGCTCTGCCTTTCTTAATTTTCCAAAATATTGGAGGAACCTTTTATGACACAAGAATTTCCATCGCTTTCAAATAGTAAATCTTGATCTCTTGTATCATAGATATTGGTTCCACTTGCTTCTAACACTTCTTCCACCTCTTTTTCTGCCTCTTTTGCGGTAACAACGGTATCTTTTGGTTGAAGCGTTTCAAATAATTGTTCAAACCCTTTGTATTCTCTTCCATGATAAGCGATTTTATAAAGATCAACCGTAGGGAGATTTTCTTCTAGTAACTCTTTTGTTCGTTCTTTTTTTGCATCCCCTGCAAAAAACATTTTTGTATTTCCAAATTGCACTAAAGTGGCAATTGAATAGTTGTTATCTTTTTCATAATAACTCTTTTGTGGTGCATAGAGCGAAATATTAATTTCTCCAAAGTTTCTCTCTTCATCCTCTTTTAAAACGGTGATTTGATTTTTATAACCTCTAAGACTTTCTAGTAACCTTTTATACTTTTTGTTTATTACTTCATAATTTGGAATCACAACTTCTTTTACCGATACTTCTTCTAAAATAGAGGAAAGTCCCCCAATATGATCTTTATCGGGATGTGTAATAATTAATAAA
>UQVN01000267.1 GCA_900544525.1 uncultured Eubacteriales bacterium | reverse complement strand
TAATATATAAATTCTTATAAGTTTGAATTGGCGTATTTGTTTTTCTTTTTTCTAAGATGTTAACGAGTCTTGGACAATTTTCTCCCCAGATTTCTGGTGGCCTTATTATGATAGCATTTTCCCCTAGTTCTCTTAAAATAAGAGTTTCACATTCTATTTTAAATGCCCCATATTCTGTATCAGCCTTTGGTGTTTCTTCTTCATAATGCGCTTTTTGTAAAACGCCATCAAAAACATTTGCTGAAGATAAATAAACGATTTTTCCATGATTCTCTTTTAAAAATTGTACGACTATTTTATGTACTTTTATCTGTTCTTTAAAAGAACCTCTTAAACACGAAATTACTACATCTGGATTATACTGTTCTAAAATTTCAACTAGTTTTTCCTTATTTTCTAATTCATATTGTATCATGGACGTATCTTGTAGATAATCCAATTTTTCTGTTCGATAGGTTCCTAGTACATCTTTAAAACTGTTACTCAAAGTTTCCTTAATACACCCTCCTGTGTATCCACTTGCCCCTAAAATTAAAATTTTCATTGTACTTCTCCTATTTTTCTTTTTTCCTGTGTTTATTATCATTATAGTGATAAACCTATCATTTTTCCACTTAATGATAGGTCTATGATTCCTACTCTTTCATCATATAGTAAATCGTCGTGAAATTCATTCCCTTGTCAAGGGAAAACATAGCCTTGCTAAAACTAATATTTTCACCCCTATGTTATCTGCTTGAAATCGAATATAAACAACCGATTTCTTCAAAAAAAAGGCAATCCATGCCCTCTACCAAACGAGGGCTATGAATTGCCAATATAATTAATTTTTATGACTCTATATAAGTAGCCAACTATCAATGATTTTTTTATGTGTATAATATGGATGTCCAAACAATCATTTACAGTTGATATCGTTCATGAGACATAATAAATGATCTTAATTCATCTTCTGTTGGAAGAATTGCGTTGTCTTCTTTCGACGTTACCATAAGTGCACCGATTGCATTTCCTTTTACAAGTGCATTTTCATAAGATTTTCCATCTAATAATCCACTTAACACACCTGTAGCAAATCCATCACCAGCACCAACTGTATCAACTACCTGTTTCACTTTAAATCCTGGAACTATCTTTTCTTCCGCAAGTGTTTTTAAGTATGCACCACTAGCTCCATTCTTTATGATAACAGCCTTCGCGCCATTGTTTAAATAGAAATCTGCAATTTCTTCTTTTGTCTGTTTTCCTGTCAACATATTACCTTCTTTAATTCCAGGTAATATTACATCACATTTACTTGCTATATCATTTAAGACTTTTGCCATATGCTCTTTACTCTTCCATAATTGAACACGAATATTTGGATCAAAAGTAATTAACATATTATTTTCTCTAGCCTTATCAATAGCTGCATATACTGCATCTAATGTCTCTTCAGAAAGTGCAGCAGTGATACCAGTAATATGAAGAATTTTAGCTCCATTAAAATCTATAGCTTCAATATCCTTACGATTCAATTTACTTGCTGCAGAATTTTTTCTAAAATAATGAACCTCAGGATCTCCATCTTTTACTTTTGTCTTAAAATAAAATCCTGTAGAGTACTCAGAATCTCTTAAAATATTATCAGAGCATATTCCTTCTTTATTGATTACATCTTCAATATAATTACCAAATACATCGTTTCCTAATCTTGTTATATAGGATACCTTGTGACCTAATCTTGAAAGCCCGATACTAACATTTAGTTCTGCTCCAGCAATTCCTTTTGAAAAATTGTTAATTTCTGTAAAATCACCTTCATTTTCAGCAATGAATACAATCATAGCTTCTCCAATGGTAATCAATTCTTTACTCATTGTATTTTCTCCTAAATCCATATCTTATAGTAAGCATTCAACTTTATTTAACTGCTCATTTAAGTCAAGTAATTGTTCTTTTGTAACTTCTACATGACCAGCACCAAGAAGACTTGTGAGTCTAAGAACAGTAAAACTTCCCATCATGTCTACTATTTTATTTAAACTACTATTTTCTTTATCTTCTTCTTTTTGTTCTCCTACTGTATCTGCACCCATCATGCTAGATACTAAAGGAGTTAAAAATTCAGTCAAGATTTTACCAGCTTCTTCGGATTCCATAATTTCAGATATCTTATTATTAAGAGAATAGAATCCTTCTGGAGCAGTAATATCAAACCAGTTTAAGATTGCTCCTTTTTCTCTTAAACGATATTCTTCGTTAAATACTTCTACTTTTCGGATAAAACTATGATCTTTACAATCACCAGCGATGGCTTCTAAAGTAGTTTCTCCTGTATTTGGTACTTCAAAATAGAAGAAATGTTCCGGTGAAGATTGTTTTCCTAGACTTACACCATTTGCAAATAATTCCACTTCCGGTTGATTTGAATAAACAGTAACTTTTGTAGTTTCTTCTACTCTATCAACATATCTCTTACCACAGATGTGTACAAATGGTTCGTCTGATAACCACGCTTTGTAAGCATAGAATGCGTCTTTTTTATATTTGCGGTCAAAAGTAACTAAACCTTTATGGTTTTGTCCATTTTCCCCACCTTCATTACGTGCATCTGCTCCAAAATCAAACATATTCCATACATGGGTTGCCCATAAGTATTTTCTTGAGAAGAATTGTTTAATTAATTCTTCATGATAGTATGCTTGATATTCTTCTGTATAATCACCTTGTTCCGGATTTGATGTATGCCAGTTTAATGCTTCACATCCATATTCACTACATCCGATTGGAATATTTGGATATTTTGCATGGAATTCATCAAACCAAGGACCATTCATAGAAGTATCTCCGCCATACCATCCAAAATAATGGTTATAGGATACGACATCAGGAATTTGTACATATGGATCATCCATACTACACATAGATACACAAGCGATTGTTGTAAGTCTTGTTTTATCCATCTCATGTACTAAATCATTTAAAATAACATGATTTTCTCTTAAGTCTTCTGTAGATTCTCCTGACATTGTGATTTCATTTGATAAGCCCCATACAACAATCGATGGATGGTTATAGTTTTGAATGATTAATTCTTTCATTTGTGAGATTGTATTTTCTCTACCATTTGGCATATGTGTAGAAATATAAGGGATTTCTGCCCAAATAATCAGACCTCTTTCATCACATAAATCATAGAAATATTGGTCATGTTGATAGTGAGCAAGACGTATTGTAGTCGCTCCCAATTCACAGATCATATCCATATCTTCTTCATGATGTTCTGGAAGTAATGCATTCCCGATTCCCCATCTATCTTGATGACGAGATACCCCTCTAAGAGGATATTCTTCACCATTTAATATGAATCCTAATTCAGGATCTATTTTAAATGTACGGCATCCAAATCTAGTGCTAACAGTATCTAAAATCTCTGTATCTTCTTTTAAATACACTTCAGCAGTATATAGATATGGATCTTTTTTACCATGCCATAAGTGAACATTTTCAATTTCAAATGTAACTTCTGTTTCTGATGTAGCTGTTTCTTTCTCAGCAATGATATTGCCTTGTGCATCTTTTACTACATAAGTTAAACTTTGATTTTCTTTCGCATTTGTTACAAATACTTCTACCGCAACCTTAGCATCTGAACCTACGACTTCTGGAGTTACTTTAATACCAGGTCCACCATAGTATTCTAAATCAAAATGTGAGTTATTTACTGCAATAATATTGACATCACGGTAAAGACCTCCGTAAAAAGTAAAGTCTGCATTTTGTGGATATACTCTATCATTTTGCGCATTATCTACTTCAACAACAAATAAGTTTTTATCCTCTAATACATCCGTAATATTTACTCTCCATGTAGAGTAACCACCATCATGATGTGCTAATTTTTTTCCATTCACATATACAGTAGCAGAAGAATTTGCCCCTTTGAATTCTAAATAGTACTGATCTGCCTTTGGTAAATCTATTTTTTCTAATTCTTTTGCGTAATAAGCTGTTCCTCTGTAAAGATCATTTCCACCATCTTGTCCATCGATATCATTCCAAGTATGAGGTAATGTCACCCAATACCATTTTTCTGGCATCACACTCGGCACCTCTATCGCTTCTTTTGAAAACGCCCATTTCGTATTAAAATTATATACTGTTCTCATGTAATTCTCCTCCTAAATCCAACTTTACAAAACTCACATATCACTTAAAATTATACCCATTTCAGTTTATACTATAGAG
>UQVN01000266.1 GCA_900544525.1 uncultured Eubacteriales bacterium | reverse complement strand
TATACTTACTTTTAAAATTTGTTGCTTGTGAAATGTGCTTCCCATTTCAGCTATAACAAGAATTTTCTACAATAGATAGTGTTTCTTATCATATCATTTTATTATATTTTCCAAATCCATTAAATAAATTTTCTTATTAAATGTTTATCTTTCTGTCTCGATTCATTAATAATATGCCATTCAGAAAAGCCCAACTTTTCATACATATGTAATGCTGAACTATTTTCTGAATCCGCATACAAATGTACTTCCAACATTCCCGCGCTTTTCGCTTTTTTTAGAAAGCCCTGTACAGCTACTTTTCCGTATCCCTTATTGGAATACTCTGGGAGCACCGCTACTACCGAGATGTATCCACGTCGATTTTGCAGGTCATTTGCGTATCCCGCACACATTGCAACAATCCGATTCTGTTCTTTAACATAGGAAATCGTTCCATATTTTTCCAGTTTTGAAGAAAGAACAGAAAGTGATTCTTTGTCTGATAGCGAAATCGGGAAAAGATTATCAATTCGTGTCAGAAATTGATAGAGTTCTGTGCCCCCCCCGAAAGATTTTCGAGTTTTTTTAGCATATAGTACGAAGTATCCGAAGCATCACCAATCACTTTATATCCGAACTTGCTGTACAATTTTCGAGCTACCAAATTATGCTTTCTTACTTCAAGTTTCACATAATTCATTTTATTCTTAATTGCATAATCTTCAAATTCAGATAGTAGCGAAGATGCCAATCTTTTTCCTTGATATTCTTCTGCCACTGCAAGCATCGACAGATAGACTGTCCGTGTCGTTTCATCATTAAAATATCCTGCAATGATGGATATAGGCTTCCCCATATCATAATGAATCCATACCTTCCCATATTGTGCCAGTTTTTCGGAATACTGAGAGATATTAATTTTTCTGTCTGTCAGTGATGGCACCAATCTCTTCTCCAAACGTATAACCGCTTCTTCTACGGCTTCTTTATTAGAAGCTTCAGTCAGTCTAATTCCATTCATATAATCGAAAAACAGGGGGGTTCCGCCCGTATGGATAAAGAGTATTTTCTTACCAACTATTTTATTTTTCTTGATATACTCTCGCATTCCCCAGAATGCCTTACCTGTATATGTTGGATCTAGCGGCATTCCATTACAAGTCAATTGTTGATGAATGGTCTTTTCAATCTGACGATTATACGTGCCATAACCATTGCACAAATATTCGTCCTGCACATTTATTTCGCCGTAATCAATTTTCTGAACTCTAGTACTGAAGCACTCTAATGAATTCTTTAAAACACTCGTTTCCTGCATAGAACTTCTTGCAACCGAAATACCAACGATTTTCTCGTCCCCTCCATGTATTGCCTTGCCTGCAAGGAGTCCCCCTTGAGTCATACCCGTTCCTGTCGCTAAAAAAATATAATCAAATTGTGCCTTTATATCTTCATAAACTTTCACATACGCTAACAGCGGTATGTGCTCGTTTCCTTTTCCCGTTGAATCGCCATAAATATAATATGGATTTA
The DNA here is from genome assembly GCA_900544525.1 of uncultured Eubacteriales bacterium. Taxonomy (GTDB): domain Bacteria; phylum Bacillota; class Clostridia; order Lachnospirales; family Lachnospiraceae; genus Scybalomonas. The sequence continues at coordinate 2,832 of UQVN01000266.1, read as the reverse complement.
GGCCTTTATCTCGTAGTTCCTTAAGCACTCGTTCGACAGATGCTTTTACATTTGTTTTTCGACAATAATGGAACTCAGCATTACACGCCAATGCCATCTTACTGTTATATGTATCAATGTGTGTGCCATCTTCATCTGCTGGAGATATGATATGACATGGAATTTCAAGCTGATAGCAGAGATTTGCCAATGCTCTACTCAAATTAGACCTTGAATTTCCATATCCTACAATACAATCCTTGCCTTGATTTTTCATATCTGCAATAAATTCCAAAGCGATTCTCACTTTATTTCCACCAAACGAAAATGGAAGCAAATCATCTCTCTTGATATAAATCTTATTATCTTTATCTGGAATTTGAACAACCGGTGTTTTATATTGCATCAGCTTAAACTCATCCTGCATACTTATCCCCTTCCATTTTATATTTCTGTAATGTAAATTTCTTTATATCCTGTAATACCTGTTCTAGCAGAGATGGTTTCTTTATCTACAGGCTCACCCTTGGCCCATTCAACAATTGCTTTCGGCAAATTACAACCGCCCATGTGCGAAAACGGATATCCGCCACCAAATCTAGCGTTCATTTCCAAAACATATGGAACACCATTTACCAAGAATATATCACAATCCATATTAGCAATGTGTTTTGTAATTTTTCCCAGACGAACTAATGTCTCCTTGATGCTTGGTTCATCAACTAATTGTGCAATATCGGTTTCTCCGGATCGCATGGCCAACTTCTTTCTTATAATCACATTCTGTGTTTCTCCGTTCAGATCATTGATTATATCTGCTCCATATTCCTGACCTATTAGGCATTCCTGATAAATGACCTTATCATTAGTCACTGCAGACTCATATTTTAAATATGAATTTGCTATATCTTCATTTGCTTTCTTTGTCAAATAGCGCAGATCTTCTTCGTCATAAGCAATTGCAACTGAGATAGAACCACATCCATATCGTGGTTTCACTACAACCGGATACGACAATTTTCTCTCCGAAATCTTTTCAATAACCTCATTCATATCCAAAAAAGACATAGGCGCATGAAAACCATTATCTATCAGAAATTTATAAGTTTTCCACTTGTCATTGCATACTTCTATAATGATTGGATCTGATACAATTACCTTAGTACCGATTTTCTCAAACTGCTTTTTATGCTTTGCCAGCATAAGAAGATCAATATCAAATAGCGAAATAACAATATCAATTCTATTTTCTTTACAATACTCCAACAAAAACAGAATATAGTTGCTATCGTAAATCAATGGCGAAATAACCTTTTCATCTGCATATTTGAATGCAATAGATTTATCATCTGAATTACAAACAAAAACTTTTCCATCATTTCCGAGTACTTCTTTAAAATATTTAACCAAATAGGCACGTCTACCTACAGATGTTAGCATAACATTCATTCTTATTACATTACCTCCAAATTACATCACAAATTCTATCCACTTCTTCCAAAGCCAAATCCGCATACAAAGGAAGTGTCAAAACCCTCAACGCTATGTGTTGTGCAATCGGTGTTTTTTCCGTACCTGCAGTCGGATAGTTACGATAACACTCAAAACTATTCGTTAACGGATAGAAATATTTTCTTGCTCCAATACCAACTTCCGCCAGTTTTTCAAATACTTCATTTCTAGTGTACTTATAACCATCAAAAACAACTGGAAAGTAGGCATAGTTACTTTCCACATCCTTCTGGATAGTAGAAAGTTTGATACCTTCCACCCCCTCCAACCGACTTCTGTAGTGTTCTACTATTTTCTTACGCTTCTCAATTTCGGTATTCAAATGTTTCAGGTTACAAATTCCCATCGCCGCCTGAAATTCATTCATCTTTGCATTTCCACCAACAAACTCCACAGCCTCTGGTCCATGAATACCAAAATTTTTCATATCGTTCAAAAGCTGCACCCACGCATCATTCTTAAAGCACACACAGCCACCCTCAATAGTATTAAACACCTTTGTAGCATGGAAGCTAAACATAGAAGCTTCGCCAAAACAAGCTGAGGATATCCCTTTATATTTTACAGCAAAAGCGTGTGCAGCATCATAGATGACTTTTAAGCCATATTTTTTAGCAATACGGTCTATTTCTTCCACATCACACATATTGCCATAGACATGTACCGGAACAATGGCAACAGTATTATCTGTAATCAACTTTTCAAGTTTCTGCGTATCAATCGTATAGTCATCTTCTTTAATATCACAAAAAACAGGGACTAATCCATTTCTTACAATGGCGTGTGTCGTTGATGCAAAGGTAAACGGAGTAGTAATTACTTCCCCGCCTTTCGGAAGATTTAGTGCCGCAATCGCATTTTCCAATGCTAGATGCCCATTTGTATACAATGCTACATGTGGAATGTCCAGATATTTCTCTAGCTCTTTCTGCAACTCTTTGTGTTTGCTCCCCATATTAGTAAGCCAATGACTATCCCAAATATCTTTGATTTCATCACAATATTCATCAAAAGGCGGCATAGAAGATCTTGTAACCAGTATATTATTCATATGTATTTCCCTCTCTTTATTTATCACTAAAATCTGCTAACAACTTATTCCAATTCTTTATTCTTTCTTCTGTCGAAATAATACATAAATCAGAAGTATAATTTGCCGGATATTTCATTGGCTTTGAAAATTCTTCAAAAGAAATCTTTCCTATATCCGAAATTTTTTTATAATCATTATTTTCACTTTCAAGTGCCTTCGCAATTACACCATTTTCGTTTAAATATACAGTTTTATTAAAAAATAATATTATCCCTAAATTTCCTAATGCATAAGATGTATATCCATCA
>UQVN01000265.1 GCA_900544525.1 uncultured Eubacteriales bacterium | reverse complement strand
TTATATCCTAAGATTGTTATCTTTGGTGCCACTTCTTCTTTTATTACTTGTAATAAACGAGTTGCTGCCATAATTCCTAGTTCTTTTATATTGTATTCTACACAAGTAATCGGAAGATGATATGCCTCTAATAGTGGAATGTCATAAAAAGAAGCAATTTTAATTTGACTTGGAATGGCAATCCTATTTTTATGCAATATTTTTAATACATGAAAACAAATATTATCATCCATACACAAAAGACACTCCACATCTTTTTCTATCACTTCTTTTACTACTTTATCAGCTACAATACTGTTAACTACATTATCATATAAACTAACTTTTTCTGAATTCATTTCTATTCCATTTTTCTCAAAAGCATGTTTACAACCAAGCAACCTATTTCTTGTGGCTATTTGTGTCATATCACCACATAAAAGAGCAAATTTCTCATATCCCATATGAACTAAAATAGATGTCAACTCTCTACACGCTTCTTCATGATCTACGTCAACTTGTATCACTTCTTTATCTGCATAACTACCTATTACAACAAGAGGCACTCCTTTTTCCTTAAGAAATTGAATCGCCTCATCATTTTCCATGGTCCTTGTTAAAATAACACCATCTATTTTATGTTTCCAAACGAGCTTTTTTAATTCTGAAATATTGTTTGGCGCTATTTTTACAACTATCACATTATATCCATGAATAATACAATAGTCATAAATACTTAATAGAATCTTTTGGAAATATGGTATTTCTGCAAATTCCTCTTCTCCTGGTAATGTAACACAAATATTACCTGTAATCTTTGATGTCCAATTGGGCAAATGCTTCCGTGGTTGAAAATTCTTTTCTCCTGCATAATCTAGTACCAGTTTTCTCGTTTTTTCACTGATTCTTCCCTTGCCCGAAATAGCTCTTGATACAGTAGAATTTGAGAGTCCTAGTTCTCTTGCAATATCTTCAATTCTCATCTTTTTTACTTTATCTTTACTCTCCATAGATTCTCCTTTCCCAGCTTATTCTTCTTAGAAGAAACTGTTTCAAATATAATTTAGGAGGCATTATTATCCAATCAAATATGCCTCCTTTTTTCTTTATGTGAAAGCAACCAGTCATAGACTATACTAACAAGCGTTTATAACAACCATCATAAACGTAAGAACTCACTTCTCATCTTTATTATTTTGATAAGTATTCTTCATATTGGCGAAGGAGTTCATCTGTTACTTTAGAAAGCCCTGCACTCTCTAATGTTTGTTTCATGGTATCAAACATCTTTTCGGTCTGATCTCCATAGATTCCTAGAGCAAAGCTGCTTTCGTATTCTGCTAAAACAGATTGCACAACGGTATATTCTGTTTCAACGTTTGATGGATCAAATGTAAACCCTGCTACTTCTGGATGATATTCTTTTTCTTCCATCTTCTCATCCATAACAACTTGTCGTTCATCAATTCCCACTTCATCTGGTTCATCTTGACGATTTAAGGCCCAAGCCCATCCATTCCAAGTATAATTTTCAGCAGCATCTAATGTTTTACGATATCCATCTTTTGTTAATTCCCAATGTTCGCCTTCAATTCCACCTAATAATAAACGATTTAAATTAACATCACTTTTTATGTAATCTAAAACTAACGCTGCTCTTTTTGGATTTTTACTGCTTGCTGTAATGGCAGTTGCATCATCTGCATAACTTCCTCTACGACGTAAAGTATCTGGAGTTACATCATATACAGCATATGTTCCATTTTTAGAACTTTCTAAATTCTTTCCTGCTGAATATACAGAAGTATTCCATATAAAGGCTCCAGAAGTTCCATTTTCAAAGTATGCTTGTGCATCACTTGTATCATTAATAGCATCCGTTGACCATACACCTTCTTTTGCCAATTCTGCCATCTCTAAGCAGTATTGTTTATAAATATCTGAAGTGAATAAATAGGAAATATCTTCTTTATTTGGTGCTTTTTCGCTTCCATTATTATTATAGTACCAATCATATCCATTAGCTACCGCTTCTAGTTTATTATTTTGTAAATAAAGACTTAATAATTGTTCACGGTTTGTATTCGTATTTAACGCGGTCACACCTGTTTCTTTTTGAATATCCGCTAATTCTACTAAATACTTCTTTAAATTATCCCAACTGGTTGGCTCTGTTAGGTTATATTTTTCCATTAAATCTTTTCTCACCATAGCGATTTGATAAGAATTAAATAGCGCTTTTGCTTTTGGAACTGCATAGATCTTTCCACTAATAGAAATCTGATCCCAACTCTCTTCTGGCTGTTCTGCATAAGTATATGGCATATAATTTTCTAAAAACTCAGGAGTTAACTCTAAAAATGCTCCTTTTGCTGCTTCTTCATTATAATAACACCATGCAGCAGTATAAATTAAATCCACCTGTTCTCCCCCTGATAAAAGAAGAGAATATTTTGTTTCGTAATCACTCCAATTTAAAAATTTAATATCCAAAGTAGTATTCAGATTTGGCTCAAAATACTCGCTATTGGCTTTATCAAGCACCTTTTGCATATCTTTTGGAGTATCTCCTAATACATACATCACAATCTTCTCTTTTTCCGCAAAGTTATATCCTTTCCCATAATAAGGACTTTCTTTCGAAATTGTGGAATCATCTGGTTGTTCTGTTTTTTCTGTTACCCCACCAGTGTTCTGTGTCTTTGCTCCCCCACAACCTGCCATTGTAAACGTCATTGTTGCTGCTAATAAATAAGCAAGCCACTTTCTTTTCTTTCTCATGTAAATTCCTCCCAATTTTTTTATTTTTATAAGTAAAGCAATCTGCCCACTTTACATCAGTTATCATCCTTTTACAGCCCCAATTGTAAGCCCCTTTACAAAATATTTTTGTAAAAACGGATACAGGAATACGATTGGACCTGTGGCAATTACTGTCATAGCAAGTTTCAATCCCTCTGATGGCATTTGACCAATTTGCATTCCCGTAGCTGCTGCTACTCGTTTCAATGCTTCCGAACTATTTAAAATATTTTGTAATGTATACTGTAAGTTCCAATTTTCTCCCGTACTCATAAATAGCATACAGTTATACCAGTCATTCCAATAAGACAGTGCAATAAATAAAGTTAAAGTAGCAATCAGCGGTTTTGCAGTTGGCATAATAATTTGCCAATAAATTCGGAAATCTCCTGCTCCATCAATTTTTGCCGCTTCAATCATTTCAAACGGAATTCCCTTCATAAAACTTTTGGCAATAATCATATTCCAAACCGAAAACAAGCCAGGAATAATTAAGGCATACATATGATTTGTAAACTTAAATGTGTTTGTGCATAATAAATACCATGGAACAAGTCCACCATTAAATAATGTTGTAAAGAAGAAGAAAAAAGACAATGCATTTCTCCACGGAAAATCTGGTCTTGCTAACACATATCCTGTCATTGTCGTAATGATAATAGAAAGAGTAGTCCCGACCACTGTTACAAATATGGTAACTCCATAAGCATGTAAAATACTCTCAGGATTTTTTAATGCCATTTTATAAGCTTCTAACGAAAATGTTTTGGCCGTTAAAAAGAATTGATATCCTTCTTTTATAATAGTGCTTTCATCGGTCAAAGAACCAACAACAATTAAATAAAACGGGATAATACATAATAACCCAAATATTGTTGTAAGAATGTACGAAAAAATTTTAAATACCAACATATCTTTTCCCATTTTTATTTTCATTTTACCCCTCCTAAAATAATGAATAATCTGGTGCTAACTTTTTCACAATAAAGTTGGCTACAACAATTGTGACAAAACATAAAACAGATTGATATAATCCAGCAGCTGCTGACATTCCAATGTTTGGTGTTGTGATTAAAGAACGATATACAAATGTGTCAATGACATCGGAAGATTGTAATAAAAGTTGATTGGATCCGACAAGTTGATAGAACATTCCAAAATCTCCACGGAACACATTACCTAACGCTAATAGTACCATAATCATAATCGTTGGCTTTAAACTTGGTAATGTAATGAATCGAATTCTCTGCCATATATTTGCACCATCAATTTCCGCGGCCTCATACATATCTTGGCTAATTCCTGAAATAGCAGCTAAATAAACTACCGTTCCATACCCCGTCTGCTTCCAAATACGGACGAATACTAAAACAACTGGCCACCATTTCGTCTGCTGATAAATGCTAAAATTCTCAACTCCAAAGATAGATAAAATAGAATTTAAAACCCCATTGCTCCCAAATATATTCAACATAATAGTAGATACTACAACCCATGAAATAAAATATGGAAGAAACATAAATCCTTGCATTACTTTTTTAAACAATTTATTGTTTATTTCATTTAAAAT
>UQVN01000264.1 GCA_900544525.1 uncultured Eubacteriales bacterium | reverse complement strand
AATTAATGGAGATTGCATATCAGCCGTTTTTCATTTTTGAATATAAAGTAGCTGAAAAACCCGATAATGCCTTTGAAACCCTAAGATTACTGGCAAAAGAAGAAAATGTTACTGCTGGACGTATTGCAGAATATTTGGACATCAAGCCTTCTAGTGTTACACAAATCATTAAGAAATTAGAAGAATCTGGAACCGCTAAACGTGTGAAATCAGAGGCTGATGCTCGTGTTATTTTTGTAGAGTTAACGGATAAAGGCAGAACAAGTATCAATGAGCAAGGACAAATTTCTTCTAGTTTGAAAGAAGAAGTGTTCAAAGACTTTACAGAAGAAGAATTAGAAACCCTTGATCAATACTTATCCCGTATTAACGAAAATATCTCAAGCGATGAGTTTCATGAAAAATTAAATGCCATTTTTGGTAATGATGAGCTTTGGAAACACTTCAGTAAAATATCTGCTCACTTCGGTCGTGCTAGAGAACAAATGCTAGAACACCATGGTTTTGGTGACGAGTTCCGTGGAGGTTTTGGTGGAGGATTTCATGAAGCTTTTCATGAAAGATTCGGCGGAGATATGAACTTTTTTAGAAGGGGGCGTAAATAATGGGTGGAGGAAGATCATCTGGAACTGGAGATGTCCGTAAGGACGGAACTAAGTTCTCTTTTAAGCAATTTTCTAAGCTGATTCAATCCACAAGACCAAAATACTATCTTTTAGTTATTGGAATTTTATTATTAGCTGCTTCTTCTAGTGTACAAGTTTATGTGCCTAAATTAGCATCATCATTAGTCAACAACTTTTCAAAAGGCATCGATTATCCATTATTAGCAAAAGTTGTACTACTTTTTGTATCTTCAGCAATTATTTCCGCAGTAGGTGGAACGATACTAGGGATTTTTGGCGAGAACATTATTCAAAACTTAAGAAAAAATTTATGGTTAAAACTAACAACACTAAAAGTAAAATACTTTGATACTGTAAAAGCAGGCGAAATTTCAAGTCGCCTCGTCAATGATACTTCACAAGTAAAACAGTTACTTGCCACTACATTTCCACAAACGATCTCAAGTCTCATCTTAGTATTAGGCTCTGTCTATATGATGATTCGTATGGATTGGCATATGTGCGTAGCGATGCTTGCTGTTGTTCCTATCGTAGTAATTGCTATGTTCCCAATTTTGAGTTTTGGAACAAAAGTTGGACACATGAGACAAGATGCACTGGCTAAATTCAATGGAATTACGAGTGAGACATTAAATGAAATTCGCTTAGTGAAGACATCAAATGCCGAAAAACAAGCACAAAATCGTGCAAATAAAGAAGTGGATAAACTTTTTAAAGTTGGCAAAAAAGAGGCTGTCTTTGATGCAACTATGCAGCCAATCATGATGATGGTTATGATGAGCATGATTTTTGGATTGCTAGCATATGGTATGCATCGAATTGCTATCGGTGTGATGACAATTGGAACATTGATGAGCTTCTTAATGTATCTATTTAACTTAATTGGTTCATTACCAAGTATTGGTACCTTATTTACAGAGATGGCGAAAGCCGCTGGTTCTACAAAACGCGTTCAAGAATTGCTTGACGAAGAAACAGAAGATTTACAAACAGGGAAAACTGTTGATTTAACTGGTAAAAATCTAAAAGTGGAAAATATAAACTTCTCTTATGATAAAGAAGAACCAACTTTAACAGATGTATCCTTCGAAGCAAAACCAAATCAGATTATTGCTTTTGCAGGGCCTTCTGGTGGTGGTAAATCTACCATCTTTAGTCTACTTGAAAGATTCTACGATGTAAACAGTGGAACAATTCAGTTTGGAGATACCAACGTGAAAGATATGAATCTAACACATTATCGTAGTCAGATCGGTTTCGTTTCTCAAGACAGTGCCATTATGGCTGGAACTATTCGTGATAATTTAACTTATGGATTAGAAAAAACATTTAGTGATGATGAATTATGGGAAGTATTAGATTTAGCCTATGCTCGTAAATTTGTGGAAGAAATGCCAAATGGCTTGTTAACAGAAGTTGGAGAAAGAGGCGTAAAAATTTCTGGTGGTCAACGTCAAAGACTTGCTATCGCTCGTGCCTTTCTACGTAATCCTAAAATTTTAATGCTTGATGAAGCGACTGCAAGTCTTGATAGTGAATCAGAAATGATGGTGCAACAGGCGCTCACCAATTTAATGAAAGGTCGAACAACCCTTATTATTGCACATAGACTCGCAACCATTGTTGACAGCGATAAAATCTACTTCTTGGAAAAAGGAACAATCACTGGCAGTGGAACACATGATGAACTTGTGGAAAGCCATGAAACTTACGCAAAATATGTCAATGAACAATTTAAAGTAAACACTCCATCCTTTGCAATATAGAAAAATGCGAAAACTTATAAGCAGGATTTTCAATTTGTTATCTAAAAAAACTCTATGGAATGGGAGAACCCTCTATCCATAGAGTTTTTACAGTTATCATGATTTTATCATTATAACATTTTATTGATCATGGCAAGAACTTCTTCTCCTAATGCATCGGATTTTTCTTTTGCATCCGTTAAAGAACTTCCTTTCACACCATAATAGAATTTTACTTTTGGCTCTGTACCAGATGGACGCACACATAACCATGCATCATCGCTTAAATCATAGTAAAGAACATTTGACATCGGAAGTCCTGTTGGTGTCACTTCCCCTGTTTTCATATCTTTAATCGTATCCGCTTGATAATCTCTTGCAGATACTACTTCATATCCACCAAACTGTGTTGGTGTATTTGTACGGAGTGTTTCAAGAATTTCTTTAATCTTAGCAATTCCTTCAATACCTGCCAATGTGATGGCTTTTACAGAATCATAGTAATAGCCATATGTTTCATACATTTCAACCATAGCATCCCAAAGGGTTTTTCCTTGTGCCTTGTAATAACAAGCCGCTTCACAAAGAGCTACTGTAGCAGAAATGGCATCTTTATCCCTCGCATAAGTTCCAATGAGACAACCGTAGCTTTCTTCCATTCCAAAGAGATAAGTTCCTTTTCCTGTTTGTTCCATTTTTAAGATCTGCTGTCCTATGTATTTAAAACCTGTTAACACTTCAATTAAATCTACTTCATATCCTTTTGCCACGGCATCAATTAAATTGGTAGATACAATTGATTTTACAACAGCACCATCGGCTGGAATCTGTCCATTGGCTTTCTTTTGGCTTAAGACATAGTCGCAAAGAAGAGCTCCTGACATATTTCCTGTTAAAGGAATGTAGTCCCCTGATTTGGAATCTTTTACATATACACCGAGACGATCGGCATCTGGATCCGTTGCAAGTACTAAATCCGCATCAATTTTCTTTGCTAATTCAAGTCCTAAATAAAAGGCCTCTTCTGCCTCTGGATTTGGATAACTTACCGTTGGAAACTCTCCATCTGGCCATTCTTGTTCTGGAACAACATAGACATGCTTAAATCCTAACTCATGTAATGCACGTCTTGCTGGAATGTTTCCTGTTCCATGAAGTGGTGTATAGACAATTTTAATCTGATCTTGCATTTTATCAATGCAATCTTGATTCACAACTTGTGCTTTTACATGACCAATAAATTTATCATCAATTTCTTTTCCAATTACTTCATAAAGTCCTTTGGCAATTGTCTCTTCTTTCTTCATTGTTTTTACAGTAGAAAGATCGGTAATTGCTAATACTTCCTTTGTAACTCCTTTATCATGTGGCGGTGTAAATTGTGCACCATCTTCCCAATATACTTTATAACCATTATAATCTGGTGGATTATGGCTAGCAGTAATATTAATACCTGCAATACAGCCAAGTTCTCTTACGGCAAAGGAAAGCTCTGGTGTTGGACGAAGGGATTCAAAAATATATGCTTTAATCCCATTTGCTGCTAAAGTCAGTGCTGCCTCTTGTGCAAATTCTGGTGACATACGTCTAGAGTCAAACGCAATGGCAACTCCTTTTTCTTTTCCATTTTGTGCAATAATATAATTTGCAAGACCTTGTGTCGCACGTCTTACAACATAGATATTCATGCGATTAATACCAGCTCCAATAATCCCCCGAAGTCCAGCTGTACCAAACTCTAAATCTGTATAAAACCGCTCTTTAATTTCTTTCTCATCATCCGCAATACTTAAAAGCTCTTTTTTTGTCTCCTCATCAAAATATGGATTTGAGAGCCATTCATTATAAATGTCCATATAGCCCATTTTTTTATCCTCCTTCTGTAACACGTTTTACTTGCGCCTTCCTTATTATTATATCTTATTCTAGGTAAAAAATATAGTTAAAAAATAAAGTTTCCAACGGAAAATTCCTTTTGATACCAGTGTAAGAAAAGCTCTTTTTTCTTATTTTG
>UQVN01000263.1 GCA_900544525.1 uncultured Eubacteriales bacterium | reverse complement strand
TAATTTTGACGAGTTTTCGAGTTCTTTTTATGCATATTGTATAATTTTAATCACGATTAATTTTGTCAAGTTTCCATTTGAGCAGATATTCTTTTCAATTTTTTTGTAACTTGTTATTTTTGCACAAATATTCTTGATAATAGACAACTAAGAATCACTTATCTTCTTCTCGCAAAATATAGTGTTTCTTTTATAATTATCTTGCAATATTTTCTTCTATTGTTTTCCATAAGAAAACTACTTTTATACATAGTGATAAAACACATGACAAAAGATTTTTATCATAAAGAACAAATACAAAAACTATATGAAATTACCACTACCATCTATAACCCTATTAAGCAATAAAGGAGATATATTTATGTATTTAGCATTAAAAGAAATAATTCATAATAAACTTCGATATTTATTGATTGTCATTATTATTTTTCTAATCAGCTATATGATCTTTTTCATGACTAGCCTTGCTTTTGGCTTAATGCGTGACAATCGAGCAGCAGCAGACAATTGGAAAGCCTCTTCTGTTACATTATCCGATTACGCCAATAATAACTTGACTGCTTCCTTTATCACAGAAAATCAATACGCTGGACTGTTAGATAAAAACAACTCTGCATTAGGATATATGTTCGCTGTTACAAATTTAAAAGGAGAAGATGAAAAAGTCAATATTTCTTTATTTGGTCAAGACTGGGATAGTTTTATCGCTCCAAAATTAATAAAAGGAGAATATCCAAAAAATTCTCGTGAAATTATTGTGGATGCTTCTATGGAAAATTATGGTGTCACTCTCGGTAGTACAATAAAACTCAATGGAAGTAAAACCAATTATCGAGTTGTTGGATTGACACAGGATAGTAAGTTTTTCACCGTCCCAGTTATTTATACAAGTCTTGATACTTATTGGTCACTTCGTTATGGCAACGCACCTCTAAAAACAATCAGTGCCATCGTATCACAAAATAATGGAACAATCTCTAAAAAAGGACTGACTTCCATTTCGGAATCTACAATGATTCGCCATCTTCCAGGCTACACACCTCAAGTCAATGTTTTTGCTGGAATGATTATAGCGATGGTTGTCATCACTTCCTTAATCATCGGAATTTTTATGTATATTATGGTATTGCAAAAAATGAATTTATATGGTGTCATGCGTGCTCAAGGAATTCAGATGAAAACGATTATCGCTTCTTTGTTTAGTCAGATTTTTATTTTAACACTAATTGGAATTGTCTTATCTTTACTCTTCCTTTTCATTACGAAATTATTTTTACCTACAACTTTATTCTTTTATACTAATTGGTTTTCCTATGGAATATTGAGCCTTGCAATTCTTCTTATGGCACTTTTGGGCGGACTATTTTCTTTGCATAAAATTTTAAAAATTGATCCATTAGTAGCCATTGGAGAACAATAACAAATTGAAAATTGGAGAAATAATATATGAAACTAATTGAAATGATAAATATAACAAAGACCTATGGCTCTGGCCATACACAGGTAGAAGCATTACATGAAACAAACTTTCATTTAAATGCAGGCGAATTTGTCGCCATCATTGGACCTTCTGGTTCCGGAAAAACAACATTCTTAACAACGCTTGGCAACCTTCAAATTCCTAGTACGGGAAAAATTCTCATCAAAGGTCAAGATACATCTAAAATGACAGAAAAAGAAAAAACCTCTCTTCGCTTCAAAGAATTCGGATTTATCCTTCAAACTTCAAATCTTATTCCTTTTTTGACGGTTGAGGAGCAATTAAATTTAATCGATCGTCTTGATAAGACAAAGACAGAAAAAATGGATCGAACAAAACTATTTCATTTACTCGATCTCAATAAAATAAAACATTGCTATCCAAATGATCTATCTGGTGGTGAGAAGCAACGTGCAGCGATTGCAAGGGCACTCTATAACTGCCCAAGTATCATTCTAGCAGATGAACCAACTGCTAGCCTAGATAGCACTCGTGCAAAACACGTTGTATCCTTGTTATCACAAATTGCCCATGAACTAAAACGAGGTGTTGTTATGATTACACACGATACTCGTCTTCTCGATCAAGTGGATACAACTTATATCATGCAAGACGGAACTCTTTCTCCCTTCCATTAAATTTTCTGATATAAAAATTCCTCTATCTTTACAGGTCAGGAAATAGAGTAAGATTAGACGATAATTATTTTTTATTATACCAAAAGGGTCATCATAACGACTGACCCTTTTTTTTTGGAATTATTTTTTTTTCATTTTTCTCCATCCAATAACAGCAGCTCCAATAGCTCCTGCAAATTGGGATAATTCATGAGTTTTTACTTCTTTTTTCAGATAACGACTTAACACATTTTGAAACACTTCATTTTGGGCAAGTCCACCCGAAAAAAAGATTTCCCCTTCTAGTGGTAACTTCTGAGCAAAAATTGCAGTTCTTTTACAAATAGAATGAATAACTCCAAGTAAAATATCACCTGCATCTTCTCCTTTTGCCAACAAACTTACTACTTCACTTTCTGCAAACACCGTACACATACTACTAATACTCACTGGATTTTTGCCCTTTGTAAATTCCGTTATCGTTTCTACCTGCTGACCTAACACCCTACTTATTACTTCGATAAAACGTCCTGTTCCTGCCGAACACTTATCATTCATTAAAAAATCAATGACATTTTGATCTTGATCTAGTAAAATCGCTTTGCAATCTTGTCCTCCAATATCAATAACCGCTCCAATATCCTCACATAAAAATGCCGAACCTTTTGCATGACATGTAATTTCCGTTATATTTTTATCCGCTTCCTGTAATAATCCTCTTCCATAACCTGTAGATACAACATATTTTACATCTTCTTGATACATTTGCTTGTATATTTGCTCTATACTCTCTTTTGGGTTTGCAGAAGTTGGTATGATTGCTTTTTTTACAATATTTTTTCCATCGAATAACACGGCTTTTGTCGTTGTCGATCCAGAATCAATCCCTAACGTTAAATATTCTTTTTCCATAATTTCATTTCCTTACTTTTCTTCTCTTATTCGCTAATAAACGATGAGAAGCTCCCTATTGAACTTCTCACCTTTTATCCTCTATTATAGTTATAGCATTTCAATAAACGCTGCCATTCTTGTATTTAACTGTCCAAGATCTGCAGAGGAATAGTCGGTTTCCACTGTCATATATGGAATTTCATATTGTTCTTTGACAAAGCGCTTGATTCCTAGCGTTTCTACATTATAAGTATGACAAGCCTGTAATACCACATCCACAACGGCATCTACTTGATATTCTTCAATTAACCGTCCTAATAACTCATATCGATTCGGATTTGGTGACATACAAGAACATCCAATAGACAAGTATCGTTCTGCTAAAGCCTTATACACATCTTCTTCTTTTTCATCTACAAGCCTATCCAATGATTTCGCTCCAGAGCAATTTTCAAAACAAACGACAATTCCTCCATTTGCTTCAATTGCCTTCACCACTTTTAATGCCCCACCTCCGATTGGAGAACCTGTAATTAAAATCCTTGGTCTCTTTTCGATATGTTTTCCTTCCTCATATTCTTTTTCAATCCGTTCGGTAAGAGCATTGACTTCCTCTATGGCTTTTTCTTTATCAAATTTAAAACTAGCCCCATTTAATACTTGATAAATCTCCTCTCCCAAAATAGGTGCTGGTTCTTTTTTCATCAATCCATAAAACTTCTTTAATGCTTCTCTTTCTCTGTTTTTCAAGCGAATGGCTTCTCTTATTTGTTCTTCTGTGATTGTTACTTCAAATTGTTGCTCTAATTTTTCTTTAAACCGCAACAATTCTTTTTGAAACAACAAAAGTCCATCTTCATTTTGAGTATTTGGTAACTGCATGACATAGACATTCTTATAATTGGCTAGATATTCATACATTTTTTTCTTGCCATCGCAGGTAGTCTCTCCAACAACTAAATCTGAAAAATAAAAATAAGGACAACGATCTGTTTTTGCAAAGCCATAACTAGATTTTATTAATGGACATAAGTTTCTTGGTAAATCTTTCTCCGCATCTGATATTGTCTCATCTGAGGTAGAACAAAGCCCTACTGGTATCGCGCCCATAGCCATTATAATTTCTACAGGCAAATAGGTGCAAAATAACCCAACAACTGGAATCCCTTTTTCCTTTAATTCACATACTGTAATAAATGACTGTCTTCTTTGTTCTGCAAACGATTCAAAAACTTCTGGTAGCTCTTTTACTAATTCCATAACCTTACCTTCCCTTTTTTCCTTTTCTCTCTTCTAGCTCTATTTTTATATTAAGAGATAGTTTTTATGATTCTCATTTATTATAGTAAAAGAAAGAAACTTGTCGCAACTTGTTTCTTAAAAGAACTTGCCTTT
>UQVN01000262.1 GCA_900544525.1 uncultured Eubacteriales bacterium | reverse complement strand
TAAGAAGAAATATGGTAAAAACCAAATTTATCTTTTAATCTACATTTACTATTTTAAAAATATCTTATCTATCAGTGATATTCAAAAAATTCTTAATCCACTAACAGAACGATTTTATGAACCAAGTTCTCTTAGTGGCAAAATTGATTTCTCTGGCATTTACCAATCTCTCTATGAAGTGGAACATGAGCATCATTATAAAATTAAGGAAAGCATTGAAGAGACAATTGATCTTGCCAAATCCGCTTTTCCTGACCTAGAAGGAGAAGACAAAGAACTCCTTCAAAAATTTACAATTATCGCTTTACTAAGTTATGATATTTTCTTAAGAAAGCAAATTATTGAACGGATGATTGATAATCTTTATGCGCCTTCTCATACGAAAAAAGATTCCGATGAAAAACGATGAGAAAACGTATAAATACTCTTTCATAACTCATTGCTCCCGCAAAAAACCTAAAAAGGCTATGATACAAAACTGTACCATAGCCTTTTTCATCGTTGTCATTATTATTTTTCTTTGTTTATTCTTTCAAATACCATGTCATACCCATCGTTTCCATAATTTAAAGAACGATTTACACGGCTAATGGTAGCAGTAGACGCTCCTGTCTTCTCTGCTACTTCCAAATAGGTATTGTGTTCACGAAGCATCTTCGCTACTTCAAATCTCTGAGCTAATGATAATAATTCATTTACTGTACAAAGATCTTCAAAAAAATCAAAGCATTCTTCTACATTTTCTAGTGTGAGAATCGCCTCTAATAAATGGCTTACTGCTTCTGTTTTAATTCCTTTTCCCATATTCATAACACCTCGTTTTTATCATATACGCAATTACTGTTTATTTTATGTTTCACTCTGATGTCAAATCATTCTTACTGCTTTTTCCTATCCTGTTATTTTTTCCTTCATTTATCGACAAGAACCTTCGAGCGTTTCTTAAAATAAGCCATTTTTTTGACTTTTATTATTTTTATTTTTCCGCTCCATATCACTATATCACAACGCAGTATTAAAGTCAAACATTTTATAAATTTTGCTGTCCAAACTCTACTTAAAAAATTCAGCTTTTGAACAGCAAAACTTATTCTCTCATATTGTTCCTAATTTTTCAATAATTTTTTTCTTATAAGCAAGAAATTCTTCTGTTAAATTAAAATCTTTTCTTCGAGGCTTTGGCTCTTCAATGATAATTTCATCTGTAATCCTTCCAGGTTTTCCCGTTAATAAGTAAATACGATCCGATAATAAAATAGCCTCATCAATATCATGGGTAATAAAAATGGTGGATAAATGGATCTTTTCCATCACATCTAAATACCACTGATGAATGGCACTTTTTGTAATCGTATCTAATGCGCTAAATGGCTCATCTAAAAGAGCGATACCATTTTCTTCTTTCCCATTATGATTGGCAAATAAGTAAGTACGCAAAAGCGCCGCCCTTTGCCTCATCCCTCCTGATAACTGATTTGGGTATTTCCTCTGTGTTCCTTCTAGTCCGAACTCTTTAAAATAACTACTTGCTTTTTCTCTCGCCCTTTTTTTCTTTTCTCCTTTTATGATAAGCGGAAGTGCGATATTATCAACCATCGTCTTATAGGGAAGTAAAAGATCTTTTTGAAGCATATAACTAATATGCCCTGCTTCTCCTGTAATCTCTGTTCCATTTAAATAGATACTGCCCTCTTCTGGCGTTAAAAGGCCAGAAATAACATTAAATAATGTTGTCTTTCCAGCCCCACTTACGCCAAGAAGGCAGACCAGTTCTTTTTCATGGACTTCAATCGAAATATCTTGAATAATGGTTTTTCCATCAAATTTCTTTGTCACATTTTTTGTAAACAGTTCTGCCATCTTTGTCACCTATTGATTCTTTTTCTATTTTTTATTTTTTAATTATTCAGGCAAATACTCATTTGTAAATCCTGTATTTTCTGGAATGGCTTGTTCTATCAATCCATTCTCTCCTAACCAGTTATAAAAGGCATTCCAACGCTCTTTATCAATATATCCCCATTGTGTTACTTCTGCTTTATATTGATCCACTAACCACTTTTGGCTTTCTAATACAAGCTCTTTGTCAAGTTCAGGAGCTGCTTTGCATAAAATATCTGCCGCCTCTTCTGGATTACGAATTGCGTCTTCATATCCTTTTTTCACCGCATTTAAAAATGCTTTTACCGTTTCTTTATTTTCCTCTAAATATTGATTATTTCCAATAATAACAGGGGTATAATAATCAAACACTGGATTACTATCTTTAAAAGAGAAATAATCAGTTTCTAACCCTTTAATTTTTGTAGCAATTCCTGCCCATGCATAATAAACCCATATCGCATCTACTTGCTTTGTTTTCAATGCTGTATATTCATCACTTACGGTACTTGGAATCAGCTCAACTTTGCTAAAATCACCGCCATCTGTTTCCACTACATTTTGAATCATGGCTTTTTCAATTGGAGCATCCCATGTGGCATACTTATGGTTTTCCATTCCTTTTGGAGTATCCATTCCCTCGCCTTTTCTCGAAAGAATTCCAGAAGTATTATGCTGAATAATCGTAGCCACTGCCGTAATTGGAAGAGGAGAATCTGTTGCAAATGCTGGTGCTAACGTATCTTGAAAAGAAACACCAAACTGTGCTTTTCCTGATGCAACTAATGCTTCTGCCCCATCTTCTGGTGGCTGTACAATTTCCACTTCAAGTCCAGCTTCTTCAAAATATCCCTTTTCTTCTGCTACATAGACACCTGTGTGGTTCGTATTTGGTGTCCAGTCAAGAACGAATGTGATCTTTTTCTTTTCTTTTTCTGTACCATTTTCTGTACTCGTTCCATTACTTGTATTGCCACAAGCAGTAAAGCTCATTGTCATAGCCAAAGATAAACCAACTGCTAATAATTTTTTTCCATATCGTTTCATATTTCGTCTTTCGTCCCTTTCTCCTCGTTTTTTCAATCTTATTCCTCTTCTTTTTTGACTTGCTCCCATGGCATACATTTCTTTTGTAATACACCAACAAGCGCCATCAACAATAAGCTCAAAAAAGAAATTAAAAAAATAACTGCGAACATTTTATCAAAGGAAAATGATTTTCGCACTCTTGTCATATAAACTCCAAGCCCACTGGTACCCCCTAACCACTCTGCAATGACAGCTCCTACAATCGAATAGGAAATAGAAATACGCAAACTGGAGAAAAAAGCTCCTAATGCACTTGGAAATTTCACATGCCAAAAGATCTGTACCTTCCCAGCTCCCATAGAACGCAATAAATGGATCGTATCTTTATCCGCAGAGCGAAATCCATTTAATACTCCAACCGCAATCGGAAAGAATGTTACAATAATAATTAATACAACTTTTGGCGCCATCTCATATCCGAGCCATAAAACTAATAGGGGCGCTATGGCAACTGTTGGTATTGTCTGTGTTAAAACGATCAATGGATAAAGCCCTTTATAAAGCCAATCATAATGATCCATAAGTACAGCTGCAACAAATCCGATGAGCACCCCTAACGTTAGTCCAATTCCTGCTTCCATTAATGAAGTGACAGAATGACTCATAAGAAGTCCAAAATCATTGATAAATGCCTGTACTACTTTTGCTGGCGATGGTAGCATAAATTCTGGAACAATAGAAAAACTACAGACTAACTGCCACACTACCAGTAAAAGAAGAACCGCACTGACCGAATAAAATTTATTGATGATGTTTTGTGACTTTCTTTTCAATGGTCAAAATATCTCCTTCTGGTTTATAACTCACTTTAATATAAGCGGCAACGGATGGTGCTCCAGCACGAATTGCAATATGCTGACATTCCTTTACAATATCCATTAAAGCATCATAATCCCCTTCAATTGTCGTTTCAAAAGGCCCTACATAATAATTGTATCCTGTGCTTTTAATGTAGTCGATAACCTCATCCACAACACGGATTAACTCCTCATCATTCTCCATATTTGGCAATACTTGAATTGCAACACTTGCGTTCATTTTTTCTTCCTCCTTTATTGAATCATACTTATGAGAGAATTGCTTTTTCTCTCTTCCCATTAGCAGGTGGCATCCTATCTTCTTTTCTTGTTTTCTTGTCTTTCACAAAAATTCGGAAAAACAAGAAAAAGAAAAACCCCCATCTTTGTCAGACGAGGGTTAGAATCGTTTCTTTCCATCTATGATATTTAAAATACAGCCATATCTAAAATATGCAAAGATAAATTCCATAATCTACCTACGCTGGCATTACCCAGATCAGGTTCAAGGCTTTAAAAACATTAGAGTAGTTTTAATCTCAGTCGAATTCATTCGACTCACCTGCTATGTATTATTTTTTATTTCTTTTTTAGTCTAACGCTTTCTGTATACAATGTCAAT
>UQVN01000261.1 GCA_900544525.1 uncultured Eubacteriales bacterium | reverse complement strand
TGCTTTCGTAACAACTTTGTATTTAATACATTTAATACTTTTATTAAGCAAAAAATAACAAAAGCGGTTATAAAGAAATTAATGACAGCTGTTATAAAATTTCCATAATACAACACAGGAGCATTATCACTAGTCCCTAATGCGATTTTCAAATTGGAAAAATCAGTTCCTCCAAAAATACCTAGAATCGGAGTCAAAATATCTTTATTTAAAGAAGTTGCAATGGAAGTAAAAGCTCCACCAATAATGACACCGACTGCCATATCCATAACATTGCCACGCATAATAAATTTTTTAAATTCATTGATAAACGCACTTTCTCTCTTCATTATTTTTCTCCTTCCTAATAATCCTTTCTATCAATCCACAATACGGTTAACGATGACGCTTTCTCCTCACCACTATTTTTTATTGACAAAAATGTTATAAAATATTTGTATGACTTGTCGCTTTAAGTAGTTAAAACCTAGTTTATAAAGGATTTTCTACCTACTTTAACAAAATAATACTAATTTTACATAAAGGAAGAAAAAAGATCAACTAAAATCTATTAATATAGGTATGGGAATTTTTTCATCTATGATGTTGTTAGAATTTAGGAACAAGAAAGACGCTTTATAAACTTATGCAAAAATAGTTTCTGCCTCGTTGCCTTCGCGTAAATAAAAAAGGACTCTATATAAGAGTCCTTCAAAGCATTAAATAAAAAATAAAGTAAGTAAATTTACAACAACGGATACTATAACGAATCCATAAGAAATATTTAATTGTTTATCAGATTTAGCAGTCATATGTAATAATAAACCAATTACACTCAATCCTCCAATTCCCCAAGCAATCACCTGACTAGATATAAAGTTAGATGGAAGGCTTGTTGCTTTTGCTCCTGCTAATAAAATTCCCCAAACTGCTAAGAAATATAAGATGCCCTTTCTCTTATTTGGAAATGCACATAATGCTACAATTCCTCCACCACTGATTATTGTTGCTCCTATTGTTATTAAACCAAGTATTCCAAGTGCCATATTTTTTTCCTCTCTTTCTTTTTTCTCTCTTGTTGTTATGTACTTAATTTATCATGAATTTCTAAATAAATTTAAGAGGAAATTGTAAAGAATTCTAAAGACGAGCGTTATTTTTCTAAATCCTACGGAATGAATTTTATTTTAATCATAAAGTTTCACCTACCTTCTTATCTAAGCATACAATAATTCGAGGTGATAAATCATGAAATCTTATTATAATCATGGTTCTTGTTGTACTAATTTTGATCAAGGACCAAATCCATTTGTTACAAATCTTTGCAGTCATACAATTCAAAATAACAATTTTCGTACCGCACTTTGGACAGGAGGGGACTTACAACTAACACTTATGTCTATTCCTCGCCACTCTGAAATTGGACTAGAAATTCATTGTGATAATGATCAATTTCTTTATGTTGAATCAGGATTAGGCAATATGATGATGGGGAATTGTAAGGAACATCTTGACTACCAATGCAAAGTTTCTACAGGCTCTGGAATCTTTATTCCAGCAAATACTTGGCATAACCTTATAAATATTGGAAACTGTGATCTAAAATTATTTTCCATCTATGCACCACCACAACACCCATTTGGAACAATTCATCGTACAAAATGCGATTCTGATAAAGCACATCATTAATTTTCCTATTGCTTTATTTCTTTTCAGTGGAATATCAAAAAAAGAGGAAGTGACTATTACAAAACACTCCTCTTTTTGCTTTTAATTTTATAAGAAAGGTGAAAAAGAAAATAAAGTAATTATGAACACTCTTACTTTTGGGTAAAAAAAGACTGCCCTATTGGAACAGTCCTTTTTCTTTCCTATCCTTTATTATTAGAACCTTATACAAACATAGTTTCTAACTCGTTATCTTCCCACAAATTGCTTATTTTTCTTCACAAAAAATATATTTTTTTAGTCGTTCAAATGCTTCTTGCACTCTAGAAAGTGGAAGTGCTAAATTCATTCGAATTGCATATTCTCCGTGGAACATTCTTCCATCTTGTACTGCAACACCTACTTCCCATGCTCTCTTTTCTAATTCATCCATTGTTATATTGTGTTCTTTACACCATTTCTCACAATCAATAAAAAGCATATAAGTTCCTTGTGGTTTTGATACTTCAACTCCTTTGAAATGAGTTTTTATATAATCACAAGCATATTCAACATTTCCTTTAATTACTTCACATAGTTCTTCTACCCATTCATATCCTTCTTGTTTATAAGCCCCAATTAAAGCATGCATGCTTAAAACATTCATATCATTATAATGGCATAAAGAAGATTCTTTTTCCACACGATCTCGAATCCATGTATTATAAATAATATGGTAACTTCCAATTAACCCTGCTAAATTAAAAGTTTTACTTGGAGCGTATAAAGCAACCGTTCTCATACGAGCATCTTCACTTACTGATTGTGTTGGAATATGCTGGTACTCTGGCAATATAATATCTGACCAAATTTCATCAGAAATAACATAGACATCATACTTTTTATAAAGTTCCATTGCCTTTTCAATTTCCCATCTTTCCCAAACACGTCCACAAGGATTATGAGGAGAACAGAAAATAGCGGCATGAATTTTTTCGTCTTTTAACTTCTGTTCCATATCTTCATAATCCATACGCCATACATTATTTTCGTCTTTCTTTAAAGGAGTTAACACCATATTATATCCATTATTTGTTAAACTATTTGTGAATCCAATGTAGGTTGGTGTATGAACTAGAACTTTATCCCCTTTGGAACAAAATACATTAAGAGCGCTAATAACACCACCTAACACTCCATTTTCATATCCAATACATTCTTTTGTCAATCCTGTCACTTTATTTTGTGTTTCTTGCCACTTAATAATGGAATCATAATATTCTTCTGTAGCATTAAAATAACCATATGCTGGATGTTCCACACGCTTTATAATTTCTTCTTGAATTGTAGGTACTGTAGGAAAATTCATATCCGCAACCCACATCGGAATAATATCAAATCCTTCCTTTGGAAGTTCTGGAGCAAACCCTGGCATTGTTCCTAATCCGTCAATGGCAATTGAATCTTTTCCTTTTCTATCCATAATACTAGTAAAATCATACTTCATATTTCTCTACCTCCGAAAATTCATATATTTTTGTTATTTATCATCTTTTTTAATGATGAATTGTTATCTTTTCTTTTTATCTCCCATGGTATTTTATCTTCTCTTTTTCTGGAATACATCTTTACATTATTAGGTTAATTTTTAAGTAGATTAACTATTTTTCTATAATATCTTGTAAAATCTTGAAGCATATATTAATGTTTGCAATATGTATTTCATCTATAATTCAATGAATCATTCCCCTTACATCAATCATTTTAAGGATTCTAATTTTTTACTCTCTTCTACATCAAGCTGAAAAGTAGCATTTATTTTCTTTTGTATATTGATATATAACTGTAATTCTTCTTCTGTAAATTCATCTAATTCATGATAAGTTCTATTATAACATGCATTTTCAAACTGCTGATGATTTTTATAGATCTCATTTCCTTCTTCTGTTAAATACAAATTATAAACTCGATTATTTTCATCATTCCTACTTTGCATAACCCAGCCTTTTTTCTTCAATTTACGAATTAATTGAGAAGAAGCACTGCTTGTCTTATGAAATTTTTTAGAAATTTCAGATGCTGTGATACCAGGATTATTCGCAATCATTTTTATCATTTGAGATTCTGCTTGGAATAAAATAACACCATTATAATCATGTAATAATGCGTCATATTCTTCTGTCAATTCACATCCTCGATCAAATTCATCGATTAACTCGCAAAACAATTGATACCGTTTCTTTCTCATCCTAATACTTCCTTTTATATTGTTTTTAATTCAATTATCTATCACTTCTAGAGCTATGTCAATATCATGGGTATATTTTGTCTTAGATAGCTATATTAATTTTCATAATAGAAAAGGTTGTGATTGAGTAGTATTCTCATACAATATGTGGCTATCAATATCTGCTTGAATACAACTTCCTATAAACAATAAGAAGCACGCTATACGAGCTTCTCACATCCACAGGCACTAGCCATATATGAGCATAAATACTCCCACATAGTTCGTTATCTTGGCATAAATAAAAAAACTCCCATTAAAGAATTTCTTCCTTAATGGGAGTTGAACAATACGAATTATTCTGCTATAACATTCGTAGCCTGCATACCACGATTACCTTTTGTAATTTCAAATTGAACTTTTTGTCCATCTTCTAATGATTTAAATCCTTCTGAAGCGATTCCAGAAAAATGTACGAATACATCTTCTCCATTGCTTTCATTTGTAATAAATCCAAATCCTTTTTCTTTGTTAAACCATTTTACTGTACCTTTAT